>SKKS01000077.1 GCA_007123625.1 Paracoccaceae bacterium | reverse complement strand
GCCTTCGGCGTGATTCTGCCGGTGAGCGGACGCCTTCACAGCGGCCTTCATTGCCGCCCTCGCTGGGGCCTTCGCTGGGGCGGTCATCGCCAACCCTCGTCCTCGTCATCGCCCGGTGGCACCTGCACACCGCCCCCGGCGAACGCCTCGGGGAACGACGCGCGCGCGCGGTCAAGGTCCACGCGCAGCAGTTCTTCATAACTTTCGGGATCGAAATCATCGGGGGATACGGGCAGAACCTCGCGGCCCAGCAACCAGGACAGACGCCCGGCATCCAGGTTGCCACGTTCGAACGGTTCGTCGCCGAAATGGGCGATCAGCGCGGCCAGAAAGCCCACATCGGCGCGACGGTCGGCGGGGCGGCGGTCGGCATAACGCTCACGCGCGACCAAGCGGGTGGCCCCGGCCTTGTTGCCACGGCGGATGACGAATTGATGATCGGTGCCCGGCAGACGCCCGGGAAAGCCGCGATGCTTCAGCATGGCATGTTCCCCCCGACGACGGGCAACATGCAGCGCGGCGAAGGGTGCGGGACGGAGGTTGCCCCCCGCCCCGCCGAAACCTTAACGGCCCTTGATCGAAACCGGCTCGACGTAGATCGGCTCGGGTGCGGGTTCGATGGTGGCCGGGCGGTGCTTGGCGCAAGCACCCAGCACAACGGTCGCCAGAAGTGCGGCTGCGACGGTGACTTTCGACATGTAACTCTCCTGCTCTCAAGTTCCGTGGAGGTGGTCGCCAAGGGCGCCAACTCGCATTGCGGTTGTTGACCGATGCCGGTCATGGCATCGCCGCGGACGATAGCCGAATTCGTGCGCCCGTTCCACTGCCTTGCCGCGAATTGCGCAGCTTGTGGCGCTGTTGCACCAAGCGTCCGCACCACCGAAGCCGAAGCCACAAGATACCGTGAATCCATCAGTATTCATCCCATATGCAGTGGTTGTCGACGATCTGGAATGCCTCGAAAAACTGCACGACATCGGGCGCGATTTCGCCGAATGGCAACGGTTCGGCCATCAGGGTGATCAACACCGCGTCCCACGGATTTCCGTTCACGCGTATCATCGGCAGCGCCTGCGACTCGCACAGCCATTCCATGTCGGCAAACACCGCCTGATCCTGTGCTGCATAGGCGGGATCGGCCACCGCGTCGACGATGTAGCGCAGGCGCAATGCGCCGCTGTCTTCTTCCCACATGGCATCATGAAACGCGACCCCCGCCCCCGAAGGCAAGGTCACTTCCCAAGCATGCAGTATGCCGCCGGGCAATAATGCGGTCACTGCCGCTGCAAGGCGCCAAAGACACGTCATAGCGGGATGTTGTCGTGCTTTTTCCAGGGATTCGTCAGCTTCTTGTTGCGCAGGGATGCAAATGCCCGGCAGACCCGCTTGCGGGTTGACTGCGGCATGATGACTTCATCAATGAAGCCCTTTTCGGCGGCAACGAAGGGGTTGGCGAAGCGGTCCTCGTAGTCCTTGGTCCGCGCGGCGATCTTCTCAGGCGCCCCCAGTTCGGACCGATACAGGATCTCGACCGCCCCTTTCGCGCCCATCACCGCAATCTCGGCCGTGGGCCAGGCATAGTTGAAATCGCCCCGCAGGTGCTTCGAGCTCATGACGTCATAGGCGCCGCCATAGGCCTTGCGGGTGATGACCGTGACCTTGGGCACCGTCGCCTCGCCATAGGCAAAAAGCAGCTTGGCGCCGTGCTTGATGACGCCGCCGTATTCCTGCCCCGTGCCGGGCAGGAAACCGGGCACATCCACGAAGGTCAGGATCGGGATTTCGAACGCATCGCAGAAGCGCACGAAGCGTGCTGCCTTGCGGCTGGAGTCGATGTCCAGGCACCCCGCCAGCACCATCGGCTGGTTGGCCACGACCCCCACGGTGCGCCCTTCCAGCCGGATGAACCCGGTGATGATGTTCTTGGCGAAATCCGCCTGAATCTCGTAGAAATCCGCCTCGTCCGCGACCTTGTGGATCAGTTCCTTCATGTCGTAGGGCGTGTTCGGGTTTTCGGGGATCAGCGTGTCCAGACTGGGATCGAGCCGCGCGGGATCGTCGAAGAACGGGCGCACCGGCACACCGCCGCGATTGTTCAACGGCAGCATGTCCACCAGGCGGCGCACCTCGATCAGGGCTTCGACATCGTTTTCGAACGCCCCGTCGGCGACGCTGGACTTGCGCGTGTGGGTGATCGCGCCGCCCAGTTCCTCGGCGGTGACAACCTCGTTCGTCACGGTTTTCACCACATCGGGGCCGGTGACGAACATGTAGCTGGTGTCCTTCACCATGAAGATGAAATCGGTCATCGCGGGGCTGTAGACCGCGCCGCCCGCGCAGGGTCCCATGATCACGCTGATCTGCGGCACCACGCCCGAGGCCATGATGTTGCGCTGGAACACATCGGCATAGCCCGCAAGGCTGGCGACCCCTTCCTGAATGCGCGCGCCACCCGAATCATTGAGCCCGATCACCGGCGCGCCGTTCTGGATTGCCATGTCCATGACCTTGCAGATCTTCTGCGCATGGGTTTCCGACAGCGAGCCCCCGAAGACGGTAAAATCCTGGCTGAAGACATAGACCTGGCGTCCATTGATCGTGCCCCATCCGGTCACCACCCCGTCGCCATAGGGGCGGTCGTCCTGCATGCCGAAGTCGGTGCAGCGGTGCGCCACGAACATGTCGAATTCTTCGAAGCTCCCCTCGTCCAGAAGCAATTCGATCCGCTCGCGTGCAGTCAGCTTGCCCTTGGCGTGCTGGGCCTCAACGCGACGTGTGCCACCGCCGGCGCGGGCCTTTTCACGGCGCGACGCAAGTTCGTGAAGTATGTCTTTCATCCGGTCCCTCCTCAGCCGACGCGACAATAGGGCGTCCCCAAGCGCATGACAAAGGGAATTCGGAAAATTTGCAAACCTATGCGCATAGTCTTTTGGCTAATTTGCAAACCCTGCGCATCCCGGTTTGCGCCGAATCAAGGCGCCGATCCGAAGTAACCTGTATGATCGAAAGTCGGGGAGAAGGAGGATACCGCCATGATAAACGAAAATGACATTCTGGACATGACCTGCCTGACAAGGGCCGAGATTGACGCCATCGCCGAACATGAACACCTGAGCGAGGTCGAAGCCGCTGAAATCGGCGAGTACCTGATGCACATGCATCACGGGCCGCAGCGGGTCCAGACCATGATATGCGAAGATATCCGCGACGCCCTTCACAAGCATGATCTTGCCCACGCCCGCGCGCTGTACAAGACTTTGCACGCCTTCTTGGCCGATCACCCCGAAGCGCTGCGCGGGAACATCTGATCCGGTCGCACCCGGGGTTTCGAACCGCAGCGCAATGCACCGCCGCACAAAAGCGGAGCCAGATCGCAGCGCAATAAGCCAATGTTAACCCCCGCATGCAAGTCTGGGACCGTGCCTGTGGAGATTTCTGCCACAGGCACGTTTCCTCCCTGTCAGACTGGCCGCGCCCACCCGGGTGCGGCCTTTTTCCGGGCCTTGGTCCGGACCATTGCGCCGCCTGAGTCAATCGTTGGCCGACACGGGCCGAGAACCCGAAAAAAACCTTCAAATGCCCTGTTGACGGATGCAGCCTTTGCTCCTAGGGTCTGGGCAATTCGTCGGCCGGTCCGACAGGGAGCTAACAAAAAATCATCATTGATCAGGGCCCTGCGGGGCCCTTTTCTGCGTGTTGCCTGGCCGCTTCGGACACCGGTGCCAAGCGCAGCACCCTGTCACCGAACCGGGCGTCCGGGATCAGCGCCAAGCAGTCGCAGCCGCCTCGCCCGAACGTGAGGAAAGTGGATGCACCGGCGCGGCATGGGGGACTGACAACGCAAAGGCGACATGCTACCACCCGGGCCGAGGTTCGATCTTCCAGAGCAGGATTCCGCATCATGAAATACACAAACCCGGTCCTTGTCCTTGCTATTGCAGCCATGGTTGCCTTTCCCTCGGTCGCCCAGGAAAGCGATGCGCCGTCACTTTCGCTGGGCGAGGAGATCGGCCCGGACGGCCAGCCGGTCATCGGCGACGGAATGGGCGAAAGCTATGTGGACGAGACATTCGCCGATTGGGAACGCGTCTGCGTGCGCACCCCCGAAGGCGATGATCCTTGCCAGATGTACCAGATGCTGAGCGACGAGAACGATGGCGTGGTGGCCGAGATCCACGTTTTCCCGCTGCCCCCCGGGCAGCAGGCTGCGGCAGGTGCGACCTTTCTGGCGCCCCTTGAAACGCTGCTGACCGCGCAACTGACCCTGCGCATCGATGGCGGCGCGGCCAAGCGCTACCCGTTCACGTTCTGCACCGGCGTGGGCTGTGTGGCCAGGGTC
>SKKS01000202.1 GCA_007123625.1 Paracoccaceae bacterium | reverse complement strand
CGTTGCCCGCCGCGCGTCGGCGTATTCGCGAAGCGATCGGACGCGCTGACCTTCTGGGGTTCGCGATCGGTGGGCTTTTTGGCGACTGGGGGTCGGTTGCCGCATGGACGGCGCACGGGATGGGCAAGCCGTTCTACATCTGGACCGATCGGGTCGAAAGCGAGGTCCTGCGCCGCACGGCCCCCTCCATGCCGTTTCGGAGGCGGTGGCGCGCGAAGCTGGAAACCGGCCCGATGGCGGTAATGGAACGTGCATTGATCCGGCGTGCGGCGCTGGGACTGTTCCACGGACGGGCCACCTTCGACGCCTATGCGCCCTATTGCCGGAACCCGCATCTGGTCCATGACATCCATCTTTCGCGGACCGATCACATTGCCCCCGACGCCGCCCGCGCCAAGCCCGCCGCTGCCGCCGAAGGGCCGTTGAGGATTGTGTACGTTGGGCGTGCGGATGCCATGAAAGGGGCGCATGACTGGCTGGACGTGCTCGATGCGCTTGCCGCGCAAGGGGTCGATTTCCGCGCCCGCTGGCTGGGCGACGGCCCGGAACTGGAAGCCATGCGCGCGCGCGTCGCGGGCGGGCGGCTGGCGGGACTTGTCGACCTGCCAGGGTTCGTGGGCGCCCGCGCCGAGGTGCTGGCGGCCCTGCGCGACGCGCATCTGATGATGTTCTGCCACAAGACCCCCGAAAGCCCGCGCTGCCTGATCGAGGCGCTGGCCTCGGCCTGTCCCATCGTAGGGTATGAATGCGCGTTTTCGGCCGATCTGATCGCGCGCCACGGTGGCGGCAAGCTGGTTGCCCGCGACGACGTGGCCGCGCTGTCGCGCAAAGTCGCCGATTTGACCCGGGACCGCGCGGCGCTGGGGGCGTTGATTACCCATGCGGCACGCGACGGCGCGGGGTTCGACGATGACACCGTCTTTGCCCACCGCGCCGAAATCATCCGCGCGCATCTGCCCCGTGCGCGTCCATCCCCGGACCAGAAGCGGACCGCTTAGCGCGCGCTATGGAAGTTACGCCTCAGGTCGCGGCTGTGTGCGCTGCCAGCGGCGCGACCGTTGTCGCGTCAAGCGCGGCCCGGCAGCGTGCCACCACGAAGTCCGAGAACAGCCGGATCTTGGGGTCGCGCAAGCGCCGGTGCGGGGTCAGCAGGCTCAGGCTGACGGGCAGCGGCGGTGTGTCGGTGGCGACCTCGACCAACGCGCCCGAACGCAGGTGCTCGGCGACTTCGAACACCGGCTTGAGGATGATCCCGCGCCCGTCCAGTGCCCAGCCGGTCAGCACATCGCCATCATCGGATTCGAACGGGCCGGAAATGTTGTAGCGCTTCACGCCGTCGCGGGTGCGCAGGTGCCACTGGAATTCGGGGGCGCCGGGAAAGCGCAGGTTCAGGCAGTCGTGCCCCTCGGCGACCAGCGCCTCGCCATCGCGGGGGACGCCGCGGCGCGCAATGTACTCGGGCGCGGCGCAGATCACACGCGGACAGTCCGCGACCTGGCGCACCTTGAAGGCCGAATCCTCCAGCCGCCCCAGATGAAAGGCCATGTCCAGCCCCTCGGCGATCACGTCGATGTGCCGGTCCGACAGCCGCAGGCGCACGTCGATGTCGGGATAGGCATCCTTGAACGCAGGGACCACCGGCGCGATCACCCGTCGCCCGATCCCCAGTGGCGCCGCAACGAAGATGGTGCCGCGCGGGTTGCGGGTGGCGTTGACCACTGCCGCCTCGGCCGCATCGATGGCATCGAGCACCTTTTGCGCGCCTTCGTAGAAAATGCGCCCGTTCTCTGTGGCATGCAGCGACCGTGTGGTGCGGTTGAACAGCCGCACGCCCAGATGCTTTTCAAGCTCCGATATCCGCGAAGATGCAACCGCGGGAGAGGTCCGCTGATCGCGCGCCGCCGCGGACATGCTGCCCAGATCGTAGACACGCACGAACATACGCAGGTTGTTCACATAGGACATGGCATTATTCGGCTGTGTTTGAAAGTGATCGGGGATTAATGGAATTAACAGAAAGATGCGCGCCGGTATAGCCTGTGCGAAACCACAGCAAGGAAAACCCCATGTTCGAACTTGCCGTACTTGGCGCCTGGGCCGAATTCTCGCTCCGCTGGCTGCATGTGATCACCGCTATGGCCTGGATCGGGTCGAGCTTCTACTTCATCGCGCTGGATCTTGGCCTGCGCAAATCGCCCGACCTGCCCAAGGGGGCATATGGCGAGGAATGGCAGGTCCACGGCGGCGGCTTCTATCACATCCAGAAGTACCTGGTCGCCCCGGAACGGCTGCCCGAGCATCTGATCTGGCACAAGTGGCAAAGCTACGTTACCTGGCTTTCAGGCTTCGCGCTGATGGTGCTGATCTACTATGTGGGCGCCGAATTCTACCTGATCGATCCCGTGCGCGCCGATTTGGCGGTGTGGCAGGGGGTGGCGATCTCGGTGGCCTCGCTGGCCCTTGGTTGGGTGATCTACGACCGGCTGTGCAAATCGCGTTTCGGCGATGACAACACGCGGCTGATGGTCCTGCTGTTCGTGCTGTTGGTGATCATGGCCTGGGGCTACACGCAGGTCTTTACCGGGCGCGCCGCGCTGCTGCACCTTGGTGCCTTCACCGCCACGATCATGAGCGCGAATGTCTTCATGATCATCATCCCCAACCAGAAGATCGTGGTTGCCGACCTGCGCGCGGGCCGCACGCCGGATCCGAAATACGGGGTGATCGCCAAGCAGCGCTCGACGCACAACAACTACCTGACGTTGCCGGTGATCTTCCTGATGCTGTCGAACCACTATCCGCTGGCCTTCGCTTCGGACTACAACTGGCTGATCGCGGGGCTGGTGTTCCTGATGGGGGTGACGATCCGGCATTTCTTCAACGTCATGCACGCCGGTGGCGGCTACGTCTGGTGGACCTGGGCGGCCACGGTGCTGCTGTTCCTGGGCGCGGTCTGGCTGTCGGTGCTGGGCGATCCCGCGCGTGACAACGCAGAGGAAAACCTGGCCGACCTTGGCCCCGCCGCTGCTCGCTTCGCCGCAGATCCCGCTTTCGATGATGTCTATTGGACCGTGGTCGGTCACTGCTCCATGTGCCACGCTGCCGATCCGGTCTGGCCCGGGCTGCATTGGGCGCCCAAGGGGATCGTTCTGGAAACCGAAGCACAGGTCGCCCGCGCGGCACAGACCATCTACCTGCAATCGGGCCGCAGCCACGCCATGCCGCCACCCGCCACGGTCATGATGGACACCGAAAACCGGCAACTGATTGCCGAGTGGTATCGCCGCGCGAACGCCTCCTGAGCTTCATCTTGCCCCAAATACTCTGGGGGAGTCCCGCATCGCGGGACGGGGGCAACGCCCCCACAAACGATGAATCGAAAAGCCCCGCCGGGACACCGGCGGGGCTTTTGCATTTTGCTCAAAGGTCAGCGGCGCGTGGTCAGCCCAGCGCGGCCTGCTTCACTTCGTCGTCGATATACGGCACATACTGGGCGAAGTTTTCGGCGAACATGCCCACCAGTTTGCGCGCCTGCGCGTCATAGGCGGCAGGGTCGGCCCAGGTCTGCCGCGGATCAAGCAGCACATCCGGCACGCCCGGCACCGATACCGGCACATCGAAGCCGAAATTCGGGTCCTTGCGGAACTCGACCGCGTTCAGGGATCCGTTAAGCGCCGCGCTCAGCAGCGCGCGGGTGGCCTTGATCGGCATGCGCGACCCGGTGCCATAGGCGCCGCCCGTCCAGCCGGTGTTGACCAGCCAGCAGGTCGATCCGTGCTGCGCGATCTTCGCCTGCAGCAGCTTGCCGTACACCTCGGGGCGCCGCGCCA
This sequence comes from Paracoccaceae bacterium, assembly GCA_007123625.1. Lineage (GTDB taxonomy): Bacteria > Pseudomonadota > Alphaproteobacteria > Rhodobacterales > Rhodobacteraceae > Rhabdonatronobacter. The sequence continues at coordinate 530 of SKKS01000202.1, read as the reverse complement.
TGAAGGGGGCGCCGAAGCAGGTGCTGAACGTCGGCAGGGGTTCGGTCACGCCGCGTTCGGTGCCGGCGGCCTTGGCGGTGAAGCCCGACAGGAAGTGATACATGGCCTGCGCCGGGCTCAGCCGCGCGATCGGGGGCAGCACGCCGAAGGCATCGCAGGTCAGCATGACGATGTTCTTCGGCACTCCGGCCAGCGACGTTTCCGACGCATTCGGGATCGCATCCAGCGGATAAGCCACGCGCGCGTTGACCGTCAGGCTGCCATCGTCGAAATCCATCTCCAGCGTGTCCGGGTCGAAGACCACGTTCTCGATCACGCTGGCGAAGCGGGTGGTGGTGTCGTAGATTTCGGGCTCGGCTTCGCGGCTGAGGTTGATGGTCTTGGCGTAGCAGCCGCCTTCGAAGTTGAAGATCCCATTGTCCGACCAGCCGTGTTCGTCATCGCCGATCAAGGTGCGCTCGGGGTCGGCGGACAGGGTCGTCTTGCCGGTGCCCGACAGCCCGAAGAAGATCGCCGCCTCGGACGGGTCG
>SKKS01000149.1 GCA_007123625.1 Paracoccaceae bacterium | reverse complement strand
TCGGCGCCCAGCGCGATGGCCTTGGCCACATCGGCGCCGTTGCGGATGCCACCGGCATAGACCAGGCTGATCTCGCCGCGCTTGCCCAGATCGTCGATGGCGCGGCGTGCCTGCCGGATCGCGGCCATGCCGGGCACGCCGGTGTCTTCGGTCGCCAGATGCGGACCGGCGCCGGTGCCGCCTTCCATCCCGTCGATATAGATCGAATCGGGGTCGCATTTCACCGCCATGCGCACGTCGTCATAAACCCGCGCCGCGCCCAGTTTCAGCTGGATCGGGATCTGCCAGTCGGTCGCCTCGCGGATTTCCTGGATTTTCAGCGCCAGATCGTCGGGGCCCAGCCAGTCCGGGTGCCGCGCGGGCGAGCGCTGGTCGATACCCGCAGGCAACGAGCGCATCTCGGCCACCTGATCGGTCACCTTCTGGCCCATCAGATGCCCGCCAAGGCCAACCTTGCAGCCCTGCCCGATAAAGAATTCGCACGCATCCGCCAGCACGAGGTGGTTCGGGTTGAAGCCATAGCGCGACTGGATGCACTGATAGAACCATTTGGTGGAATAGCGCCGCTCGTCGGGGATCATGCCCCCCTCGCCCGAACAGGTCGCGGTCCCTGCCATCGTGGCGCCGCGCGCCAGCGCGGTCTTGGCCTCGTAGCTCAGCGCGCCAAAGCTCATGCCGGTGACATAGACCGGAATATCCAGCTCGATCGGGCGCTTGGCGCGGGGGCCGATAACCGTCTTGGTGTCGCATTTCTCGCGGTAGCCTTCGATCACAAAGCGCGTCAGCGTGCCGGGTAGAAAGGTCAGATCATCCCAGTGCGGGATCTTCTTGAACAGCGAGAAGCCACGCATCCGGTAGCGGCCAAGCTCGGCCTTGATATGGATGTCGTCGATCACATGCGGCGGAAAGATCGAACTGTTGCCCAACCGACTGGTGTCGCGGGAAAGCGGTTTCTTGGTGCGGGGGATGTCGCCATCTGCCATGGGTCACTCCGTCAATGTCGGTGCCGTTTCGGCGGTTTCGGCCCGCCCCGAGGGATGCCGGAGCGGGCGCGCTGATGCTCAGAGGATCAGCTTCTTCTCGTTCGGTTCCAAATTGTCGTAGTTCCAGAGCTGCTTGCCTGCGACGATCTTGGTGAAATGATCGACACCTCGCTCGGGCAGCAGCCCGTACTGGCGCAGCTTGCGGGTCAGCCAGGCGCGGTCCAGATCGGTCAGTTCCGCCTCGATCGCATCGACCCCCAGCGAGCGGATTTCGCCGCCCACGAAGATGGTGCCGTCGTACATGGAATCGCCAAGGTTCTTGCCCGCGTTGCCGCAAACCACCATCCGCCCGCGCTGCATCATGAAGCCCGACAGCGCACCGGTGTCGCCACCCACGATGATGGTGCCGCCCTTCATGTCGATGCCGGTGCGTGATCCGACCGAGCCGCGACAGACCAGATCGCCGCCCCGGATCGCCGCGCCAAAGGTCGAGCCCGCGTTCTTTTCGATCACCACAGTGCCCGACATCATGTTTTCCGCACAGGACCAGCCGACCCGGCCCGTGATGCGCACGTTCGGCCCGTCGATAAGCCCGACCCCGAAATATCCCATCGACCCTTCGATGATCAGGTTCAGGCGGCTGAGGATTCCCACGCCCAGCCCGTGCTTGCCGCGCGGGTTCTGGATCACCACCGTACCATAGCCTTCGGCCATCAGGTCGCGCAGACGCTTGTTCACCTCGGTCGTGGTCAGCCCATCGGCGTCAATCTCGGTGCGTTTGTTGAAATCCACCTCCGGCGCCCAGGGGTAGACGAAGCGCTCTTCGGCCGAAGGTTCAAAGAACACCTGCTGAGTGCGACCTGTCAGCGCCTCGGTCGTCATGCCCATGTCGCGGGCGCGTTGTTCCTGCCCGTCACCGCGGGCTTGCGCGTTCACGCCTGCCATACCCGAACCTCCTCGTCATAAGGGTCAACCGTGTCGATTTCGTGCGGAAGGATGGCGCGGATCGCCACCTCTTCGGATGCCATGGCGATCAGGTCATCGCTTTCGTACAAAACCAGCGGCTTGGCGGCCATCGTGTCCTTGGCCATGCCCAGTTGGTCCTTGGTCGCCACCAGATAGGTGAACACCCCGTCGATTTCAGTGATCGACCGGCGCAGCGAGTCCTCGAGCGACATGCCGCTGGCCAGGTTGTGCGCCGTGTAGACCGCCAGCAATTCGCTGTCGCAGTCGGACATGAAACGGTGGCCGCGGCGTTCCATCTCGCGGCGCATGTTCCAGTAGTTGGTGATCTGGCCGTTATGGACCACGCTCACGTCATTATAGGGGAACGCCCAGTAGGGATGCGCCGAACGGATATCGACATCCGATTCCGTGGCCATGCGGGTGTGGCCTATCCCGTGCGTGCCCTGAAACCCCTTGAGCTTGTATTCATCGGCCACGCGGGTGGCATCGCCCAGATCCTTGATCAGCTCCAGCCCGTTGCCGAAGCTCAGGATCTCGGTGCCGTCCACTTCCTCGATGTATTTCGCAAGGTCCTCGGTGTTGCCGTCATGGCTCAGGACATAGCGCACCGCATGGGGGCGCACGCGGTCGCGCACCTTGATCACCACGCCACGTTCCTCCATGCGGCGCTCGACCTCGGCGATACGTTCATCGACGATCTTGTCGATCCCGCGCCCCTTGCCCATATCCTCCTGCTCAGCGGCCTTGAGCCGCAGCACATAATCCCCTTCGACCGGTTCGCCATAGACGGCAAAGCCGGTGCTGTCGGGGCCACGGTGCTTGAGCGCCTGCAGCATCGCGGTCATTTCCGACCCCACATCGGACCGCTTGCCGCGATGAATCAATCCTGCGATTCCGCACATGTTTCATTGCTCCTGCGTGTTGCGCCGGGCGGGGTTGCCCCCGCACCGGCCAAGACCCCTGCCCCGCTCAGGGCAGGCATTCCATGTAGAAGTCCTTGTCCCAGTCGGTGACGGTGGACATGAAGCGTGCCCATTCGTCGGACTTGTATTCGTGATACAGGCGATACATCTCGCCGGGCATGCCGCGCTGCACCACCTTGTCCTGCTCCAGCGCCTCCAGCGCCTCGCCCAGGCTCATGGGCAGTTTCTTGACCTGCTTTCCCGCCTCCATCGCCTCGTAGATGTTGCGCTCCTCAGGCGCGCCCGGGTCGAGGTTGTTTTCAATCCCGTCATCGGCGGCGGCCAGGATCGTCGAGCCCATCAGATACGGGTTCACCATGCTGTCCACGGACCGGTATTCAAACCGCCCCGGCGCCGACACGCGCAGGCCAGTGGTCCGGTTCTGGAAGCCCCAGTCGGCAAATACCGGCGCCCAGAACCCGGTATCCCACAGGCGGCGATACGAATTCACCGTGGAACAACCGATCGCCGTCAGGGCGCGCAGGTGCTGCACGATGCCCCCGATCGCCGCCAACCCGGCCTGACCCGGCATCTGCGGATCGTCGGTATCGGGCATGAAGGTGTTGTCGCCGCCTTCGACATACATGTAGTTGTCGACCGCCCCCGGCAGGTTGTCGGGATCGTTGCCGCAGCGCACGAACCGGTCTTCGCCCCCGCGCCACAGGCTCATGTTGTGGTGGCACCCCGAGGCCGAAACCCCCATGAAGGGTTTGGTCATGAAGCATGCGAAGATGCCATTCTCGCGCGCCACCTGCGCACATATCTGGCGGTATGTGGTCAGCCGGTCGGCATTGCGCAGCACGTCATCGAAATTCCAGTTCAGCTCAAGCTGACCCGGTGCGTCCTCGTGGTCGCCCTGGATCATGTCGAGGCCCATCTTGCGGGCGTAGCGGATCACCTGCATGGACACGGGCCGCAGGCTTTCGAACTGGTCGATGTGGTAGCAATAGGGCTTGGAATAGCCGTCGCGCGGCTTGCCGTCCTCATCGAACTTGAGCCACATCATCTCGGGCTCGGTGCCCACGCGCAGTTGCAGGCCGTTGTGTTTCTTCTGGAATTCCTGATGCAGCCGACGCAGGTTGCCACGGCAGTCGGCGGTCAGGAACGCGCCGGGGTCGACCTTTTCCTCGCGGTTGCGAAACAGTGTGCAATAGAAGCGGCCGATTTCGGGCGCCCAGGGAAGCTGCATGAAGGTTTCAGGTTCGGGGATGCCGATCAGCTCGGCCGCCTCGGGGCCGTAGCCCAGATAATCGCCGCGCCGGTTCAGGAACAGGTTCATGGTCGCGCCATAGACCAGCTGGAAGCCCTTCTTGGCCACGCGCTCCCAATGGTCGGACGGAATGCCCTTTCCCATGATCTTGCCGGTGACCGACACGAATTGCAGATACAGGTACTCGATCCCCAACTCGTCAATCTTCTTGCGGACCGCGCGAATCTTCTCGTCGCGTCCCTCGGCCTCTACAAAGGCT
>SKKS01000322.1 GCA_007123625.1 Paracoccaceae bacterium | reverse complement strand
TTTTCGGGCTGCGTGCTTTACAAGGAGATGAAGCGCCGCGGCAAGAACCCCGATATCTGCGAGCTGTTCAACTACATGGCCCGCGACGAGGCCCGGCATGCGGGTTTCATCAATGACGCGCTGCGCGAAGCGGGCGTGGCGGTGAACCTGGGCTTTCTGACCAAGGCCAAGAAATACACCTATTTCCGTCCGAAATTCATCTACTACGCCACCTATCTGTCGGAGAAGATCGGCTACGCGCGTTACATCACCATCTATCGCCACCTGGAAGCGAACCCGGACAAGCGGTTCCACCCGATCTTCAAGTGGTTCAAGGAATGGTGCAACGACGAGTTCAGCCACGGCGAGGCCTTTGCGTTGCTGATGCGCACTGACCCCAAGCTGACCGAAAGCTTCGCCAACAAGCTGTGGATCCGGTTCTTTCTGACCGCCGTCTATGCCACGATGTATGTGCGCGACCACGCCCGCCCCGAGTTCCACAAGGCGCTTGGCGTCGATATCGACTGGTACGATCAGGAGGTGTTCCGCAAGACATCCGAGATCGCGCGGCAGGTGTTTCCGGTCGAGCTGGACATCGACCACCCGGCCTGGCTTCCGACGCTCAAGAAGATCGAAGCCGCCTACAAGGACGTCGAAGCAGGCGTCAAGGCAGGCGGTGTCGGGGGCAACCTGCGCAAATGGGGCGGGATGGTCCGCGCGGGCATGGGTTTTGCACGGCTCTATCTGCTTCCGGTCCGCAAGACCACGCCGCCTGCATCGGTTCGCCTGGAACCGGCGTATTGATCAACAAGCATGCGGGCCGGGGCTGACCCCGGCCCGACAACCGCCTGCCACGTTCACGGAGCCAGCATGTTCGAAACCCCCTGGATCGCGGCGCTTGCAGCCCTTTTCCTGTGGTGGTCCGCCACCGGGGTGCTGCTGTGGCGTGTCCACAGCGCAGACCGTGGCGGCCCGGACCAGCATGCGTGGTCGGTGATCCTGTCACTGCCGCTGCTGGCCGCAGGCGCGCTGGGGGTCAATGCCACGCTGCACGATCCCAGCCCGCAGGGCGCATGGTTTGCGTTCCTGTCAGCGCTGGCGCTCTGGGGCTGGGTGGAGCTGGCGTTTTTGTCGGGTGTCATCACGGGACCCAACACCGCCCCCTGCCCTGCCGGATTGTCGGCGCGCGATCGCTTCTGGCAGGCGTTCCGCACTGTGGCCTGGCATGAAATCCTGCTGGCGGCGATCCTGTGCGTGCTGATCGCGGTGTCGATCGGTGCTGCGAATGCCTTCGCGCTCTGGACGTTTCTGTTGCTCTTTGCGGCGCGGATTTCGGCCAAGCTGAACCTGTTTCTGGGCGTGCCCCGGATCAACACCGATTTCCTGCCGCGCCCACTTGCGCATCTGTCCAGCTATTTCCGGCAAGGCCCGGTCAGCGGGTTCTTTCCGCTGTCGGTCACGTTGCTGGCGCTCGCGGTGGGCTGCTTTCTGGAACGGCTCTGGCGCGCGCATGCGGCCGCCGACCAGGGCGCAATCATCGGATTTACGCTTCTGACCATGCTGAGCGCGCTGGCGCTTCTGGAACACTGGTTCATGGTCTGGCGCGTGCGTGACGACAAACTCTGGCGCTGGATGATCCCGGCACCGGCAACCAACAAACGCAAGACCTGACCGAGGGGATACCCATGAACTTCGAAGAACATTTCCGCGGCGCGCTGGATCAGCTCAAGACCGAAGGTAATTATCGTATCTTTGCCGAAGTCGAGCGCAAGTGCGGCGCCTTTCCCAAGGTCCGGCATTTCCACGAGGATGGTGAGCAAGAGGTCACGGTCTGGTGCTCGAACGACTATCTGGGCATGGGGCATCATCCGACGGTGGTCGACAGCATGGTGCGCGCGGTGCAGTCCTGCGGCACTGGCGCCGGCGGAACACGCAACATCTCCGGCAACAATCACCTGCACCGGATCCTCGAGGCAGAACTTGCCGACCTGCACGGCAAGGATGCGGCGCTGCTGTTCACCAGCGGCTATGTGTCGAACTGGGCGGCGCTGAGCACTCTGGGCGCGCGTATCCCCAATGCGGTGATCCTGTCGGACGAAAAGAACCACGCCAGCATGATCGAAGGCATCCGCCACAGTCGCGCGGACAAGGTCATCTGGCGCCACAACGACTGGCGCGATCTGGACCGCAAGCTCAAGGCAGTGGGTGACCGCCCCAAGATCGTGGCCTTCGAGTCGGTCTATTCCATGGACGGCGACATCGCCCCCATGCGCGAGATCGTCGAGGTGGCCGAAGCCCATGGCGCACTGACCTATCTGGACGAGGTGCATGCGGTGGGCATGTATGGCCCGCGCGGCGGCGGCATTTCCGAGGAACGCGGCCTTGCGGAGCGCATCGACCTTATCGAAGGAACGCTGGGCAAGGCTTATGGCGTGGTCGGCGGCTACATCACCGGCTCGGATGCCTTGTGCGATTTCATCCGCTCATTCGCCAGCGGCTTCATCTTCACCACCGCCCTGCCCCCGGCAATCGCAGCCGCTGCAACCGCGTCGATCCGGCACCTGAAGGAATCGGCGGAAGAGCGTGCGGCACAAAAGGATCGCGTCGCCCGGCTGCGCGCGCGGCTTGATGCGCACGGGATCCCGCACATGGCCAACGACAGCCACATCATTCCGGTGATGATCGGCGACCCTGTGAAATGCCGGATGATTTCCGACATCCTGATGCGGGAATGGGGGGTTTACGTTCAGCCGATCAATTACCCGACGGTGGCCAAGGGGATGGAACGCCTGCGCATAACGCCTGGCCCCTTGCATTCGGATGCGGATATCGATCACCTCGTCACGGCGCTCAGCGCGCTCTGGAAACAATGCGCCATCGCGCATGCTGTCGCGTAATTGATCCAGATGATCTGGTTGCACGTATAACCTAGTTGGAAGTTCAAAACCGGGAGGAACCCGCCTGATGCGTTCAAGAATACTGACAGCCGCTTCGGCTGCCGCAATGTCGCTGCTTACCCTGCCCGCGTTCGCGGGTGACCCCGAAGCCGGGGCATCTGCTTTCGCAAGCCAGTGCCAGAACTGCCACAACGTGGTGAACGACGAAGGCGATGTGCTTGCCGGGCGCCCTAACATGCGCACCGGACCGAACCTCTATGGTGTGCTCGGACGTCAGGCAGGAACCGTTGACGGCTTCCGCTATGGCGGTTCGCTGGTCGAGGCTGGCGAGGCCGGGCTGGTATGGGCCGCGGACGACATGGTGCCCTACCTCATGGACCCGAACAGCTATCTGCGCGAAACGCTGGGCAACAACCGTGCCCGCAGCCAGATGTCGTTCCGCGTGCGTGATGAGGAAACCGCGCAGGACATCATCGCCTTCCTTGCCACGTTTGGCGTAGTGGATGCCGAAGAAGAAACCGAAGAATCCGGCAGCTGAACACGCGGCCATGTAAACGTCAGAGCCCCGGCGGTTGTGCCGGGGCTTTTTTCAATTCCGTGCAACGCTGCGGCGGGTGAACGCTGCCGATCAGGTTGCGCGCCACATGCGGAACCGACCCTGCCCGGTCACCTCGTGAACAAGGCCCTGCGATTCCATCCAGGCAAGGTTTCGCTGCACTGCAGCACGGCTGGCGCCGGTCAGGGCTTCGGCCATGGGGGCGGAAACCAGAGGCCAGTCGGCAAGCACCGCGCGCAGTCGCGCAGGTGTCCGACCGGAGAGCTTGCGCATGGCCTGCGTCGCGCGATTGCTCCAGTCTTCGACCCTGTCCAGATGGCGCATGGCGGACATGGTTGCGCTTTCCATGCCATCAAGCCAGCGCGCCAGCCGCTCGGGCGGCGTCCCTGTCGCGCGCAGGCCAAGCGCTCCGCCCAGACACAGCGGCGCAAATACCATCGCCCCGGCCTCGGTCGCGGCAACCCGTGCGGCGAGCACCGCCGCTTCGCATTGATCGCCCGGCTGGCCCTGCCCTGTCAGCAACCACAGATGGTGACCCAAACAGGCGCGGGAAACGGGGTGCAGATCACCCGCATCGGCCATCATGCCCAGCCAGCCAGCCGCGCGGTCCGCGAAGCGCTCAGCCGGATCGGCGACATCGGCAGGGTCGTGGCGGCCCAGAAAGGCGGCAAACCCGCCGATACCGTCCGCAAGCGGCCCCGGCCCCGCCGACAGCCGCCGAATGGCCCACCCGACCCGCGCCAGGGCCGCCGCATCGCTTTGCACCCCTGACAACCGCAGGGCCACCCAAAGCGCCACGCGGTCAGCCGCGACACGATCGCCGATGATCCAGCTCAGATCAGCCGCTTCCAGCAGCGCTAGGCGTTGGCGCCAGCCTTCGGGACCTTGGCGCAAACGTTCGTCCAGCGCGCCCAGCCGCATGGCCACCCGTGCCAGCCGCACCGCGTATCCAGCTTCGGCCTGCGCCCATTCGG
>SKKS01000359.1 GCA_007123625.1 Paracoccaceae bacterium | reverse complement strand
CGCCCTCCTCTGACAGCACTATGACGCCCCGCGTCCCGCCATGCCAGCCCGACCTTTGCCGCAAGCCGCAACGCGGGCGGCCACACCGGGCGCACCTTCCTGCGCCGACGACCGGGAACCCCCCATGTCATCATCTCGGGCCATGCCGCTGCCATGGCAAGGGTCGGTCGTCCAACAAGACGCCCGATATTGGCCATCGTCTGGGTGTTGGAGAAGGCTGTGCCCGCTGCTGACCGGTAGCGCCGACAGGGCGAAACTTATATCGTTGGAGGCACCCACAATGTCGTTTGGGCCCACGAAACCGTGGCAAAGAGGCGAAAAAGGTGAGCCGCCAACGGGACCGACCCTTCAGTCCCTACTTTTTCGGCACCCACATTCGGGTTGTTCGGCTTTCGTCAACCGCTCAGCGGGGCGAAGAGATCGGCGAGCGTCGCCTCGTCCAGCAGGCTTTCCGATGCAGCGCCGCTGTCGTCGAAGAGCGCATCGGCCAGAGCCTGTTTGCGGGCCTGCATGTCGAGGATCTTTTCCTCGACCGTCCCCGCGGCGACAAGCCGGTGGACAAAAACCGGCTTGTCCTGCCCGATGCGGTGGGTACGGTCCATCGCCTGACGCTCGACCGCCGGGTTCCACCACGGGTCATAGAGAATCACCGTGTCGGCCTCGGTCAGGGTCAGGCCGACGCCGCCTGCCTTCAGGCTGAGCAGGAACACCGCCGCTTCCCCTTGCGCGAAGCTGTCAAGCACCTCTGCGCGGTTTTGCGTCTGCCCGGTGAGGGTCAGATGGGAAATGCCCGCTGCGACCAGATCGGCCTCGATCAGGCGCAGCATCTCGACGAATTGTGAAAACACCAGTACGCGACGCCCCTCGGCGACCAGCACGCCCAGAAGCTCGCGCAGCCGCGCGCGCTTGGCGCTGTCGGTGACGGAGCGCGCGGCCTCGGTCTTGACGAGCGCGGGGTCGCAGCAGACCTGCCGCAATTTCAGGAGTGCATCGAGGACCGTGATCCGGGCGGCAGCCAGCCCTCTTTTGCTGACGGCTTCACGCACTCTGGCATCCATCGCGCTGCGCACCGTCTCGTAGAGCGCTTGCTGGGACTTCGGCAGGTCGACGCGGTCAAGGATCTCGGTCCGGGGCGGCAGTTCGGTGGCGACGGCCTCCTTCGTGCGGCGCAGCATGAACGGGCGCAAGCGACGGTTCAGCCGGGCCTGCGCGGCGGCGTCGCCGTGCTTCTCGATGGGCGTGCGGAACAGCGTCTGGAATCGCTTGCGATCCCCCAGCAGGCCGGGGTTGACCCAGTCGATCAGCGTCCACAAGTCCTGCAGCGAGTTTTCCAGCGGTGTGCCGGTCAGGGCCAGTCGCCCACGGGCCGGGACCTCACGCAGGGTTTTCGCCATGTGCGAAGCGGGGTTTTTCAGCGTCTGCGCCTCGTCGAGGATCACCAGCGGCCAGTCCTGTGCCGCCAGCCAGTCGCGGTCGCGTGCCAACAGCGGATAGGTGGTCATCACCAGATCGGCCTGCAACGCTGCGTCGCGCAAGGTCGCGCGGTCAGGGCCGTGCAGAACGACGATGCGCAGATCGGGCGTGAACTGCGCGGCCTGGGTTTGCCAGCCGTAGAGCAGGCTGGTGGGCACGATCAGGAGCGCCGGGCCCGTCGCCCCGGCTTCCCGCCGCGCCTGCAACAGCGCCAGCGTCTGCACCGTCTTGCCCAACCCCATGTCATCGGCCAGTACACCGCCGAACCCCGCCGCCAGCAAGCTGCCCATCCAGGCGGAACCGTAAGCCTGATAGCTCCGGAGTTGAGCGGTCAGGCCCCTAGGCGGTTCGAAACTGTCTGCCTCGGCCAGCGCCTGCAGGCCGCGCGCCAGTGGCAGAATCCCCGCATTGTCCGCAAAGCGGATGCCACTTCCGACCAGCGCCTCCTCTGCCAGTCTTGCGACATTGGCATCGGTCGGATGCAGCGCGCCGAGTTCGGTATGGTGGGTCAGGAAGAGGTGCAGCAGGGATGCCAACGGGCTGAGGTCCAGAGCGACATATCCCGCGCTGCCACGGTCCAGATAGACAGGTCGGTCGAGCAGGTGCCGCCCAAGCGTATCGGCATCGGGCACCTCGTCCCAGTCCTCGCGGACCTGTTCGAGAAAGGCCGCAACCAGTGGTGCCACATCTAACGGCTTGCCGTCGATCTCGGCCTGAAACCCCAGCGAGAACCAGTCGTTGCCCTGAAACGCCTCGCCTGCCTCGGTGCGGGTCGTGACCATGAGCGCGGCCGGTTTCTCACTCAGGCGATAGGGCCATTTCGAAGTCTCGATCACCTCCCAACCATTGCGGCGCAGCGCGGGCACCGTGTGAAAGGCGAAATCCAGCGCCGCGCGCGCATCCGATATCTGCATCGTGTGCAGGTTCATCTCGCCATCTGCGAAGACGAAATCGCACTCTTTCATGCGCTCGCCGGGCCAATGAACTTCCAGCTCTTCCACTGGTAGCGCGTCGGCCTCCATCAGTCGCGTGGCACAGGCGGCCTCCCAGCGGGAATCGCGGCTGAGGGTCACGATTTCGCCGTCCCGGACCATGCGCGGATCGACGTCACCCCCTGCAACCTCTTGTCCATCATAGACAAAGCGCAGCGTGAGCGTGGGAAGCTGCATGGCTGTGCCGAAATAGCGCGGTCCGTCATGGGCGGTCTCGCGGCCGAGCGTCAGCCGGGCGAACTGCTGCTTCGCCTTGCGTCGGGTCTGGCGGATCTTGCGCGGGCGCGGCAAGCTCAGCCCCGCGAGCGTGTCGGGCAGCGCATCGGCGAGCGCGTCGATCTCGTCAGGGGCAATATCGGGGCTGGCCTCCACCAGTTGCAGCGCATCGGCATCCACGGCCTCCTCCAGCGCCCCGATCCACTCATTTACAGTATCCACCCAAAGCGCCGCACCATCGAGGCTGCGCAGATGCAGAGGCTGGCCTTCGGCGCCCACGAAGTTCAGCCGCTGGCGGCCATCTGCTGCCGTTTGCCATGCCAGGCGTGGCGTGGGCCGGTCGTCGGACCAGTTCAGCTGCGCGCCCGGGGCGGTGTCGTGCAGAAATCGACCCGTATCGCAAAGCCGCCGGATCAGCGCGACGGCGTCCTTCCCCTTTGGGCGCAGTAGACCGGGCAGCCCGTAACCGTAGCCCACATCCCAGAGCCTAGCCTGCGCCAGCGCCGACAACAGCTCCAGGTCCACCGGGCGGATAAACTTCGCCGGGTTGGTGCTGTGCAGGGCGTGCGCGGCGTCGTAGCGCCGGATGGACTTGTTGAACCCACTGCCTGCCGCGTTGATCCGCCCCTTGCAGATGTCGATACGCACCTGCGCGCCATGCGGGGTCAGCACATAAAGCAAGCGATCCTTGACATTGTTCGGATAGTCTTCGGGCCGCGCCTCCGGCAGGTGTCGCGGCTGCGTGCTCTCCCTGACCCGGCTGAGCCAGCCCTGCACCGTGGCCGCCAGGCCGGGGCGATCGTTTTGCCGTGCTGCCCATGACATCATTACCGCAGCTACGTGTTTGCAGTTATGGCCGACCGGACAGGAGCAGTCGCCGTCAACCAGCCCCCCGAAAAGGGTGATCCGCTGCTGATAGCGCTTGCCACGTCCGTTCGAGACCCGCCCCTTGATTGCGCCATCCAGCAGCGGCTCGACAGAAACGACAAGATCGCGAAGGACATAATCGCGCGCACGCTCCAGCGTCGTTGTGTCGAAGTGGTCCTTCAGCCGTACATCCATGTTGTCCCATTTCGATCAAATCTGGCGACCAACCAGCACCGTTTCGTCTCGAAAGCCGCGATCAGACTCTCACCACTCCCTTCACGTGAGTTCCAGTCCTGCCCGATCAGGAGGCGAGGTCAAGTGGCCGGAGTGCAATTCGCTGTAAAGGGATGCTTGAGAGACGTCGGGCGCCGTCATGAGCGCTTGAGCCTTTGGGCGGAACAGCGTGCGCAACGAGGCTCCAGACTTATTTTTCTTGAAAGCCCGAACAGGACGGTTGCAGCGAGCGCGACGATGGACAGGAAAACCTTGGGGCATCTGGCGTAGTGCGTCGCGATCCGTCGCTAACCCTTGATACGACCGAACATGATTTCGATCCGGTTACGTCGCTTGCAACGTCGTTTGTCGTATTTCACCGGCACCTTGCGTCCCTTGCGACCAAATGTGAAGGGCGGTCAGACGACCACGCCCCACCTTTTCTACCCGCGGGCTTCAAGCCATGTGATGTGCCTTCAGATATGTGGCGTCAATATGCCAACGTGGTCTGGCGCTTTGCGCCGCAGCCATCCGTCTTCACCCCAGGCAAGTGCTGGAGCCGCAGGAGGACGGCAGACTTATCGTGTATTTCCACGCGGCGGGCTGGCTGAAAATGGCCTGGCACCCTTGCCAATGGGGCGACGAGGTCGAAGGGATCGCAT
>SKKS01000119.1 GCA_007123625.1 Paracoccaceae bacterium | reverse complement strand
GGTGAGGCCATGACCTACATGCTGAAACGGCAGGACGGCTTCCGCCTGTTCCTTGATGACGGCCGCGTCGACATCGATTCCAACCGTGTCGAATGAGCCATTGTGCGTCACTGGTAAAAAACAATGGCGAATGCCATCCGAAGCCCGGCCATGAACACGCCCCTCACATGCAAGGCCCCTGCGCCCGGGTCAACTGCGGATACGCGCATGGGACGGTGCGAATGGGTATTGTGCGATCCATTGTACCAACCAATGAGCAGGTTGGAACTAGCGATTTGTCTTATCCTGCCCGATGCGGCATGTTGCGATGCCTGCGCGCAACCGTTTCCTGATCCGAAAGGCACCGATGCACCCTTTGCTTGTTCTTCTGAACCTCGCTGCGGCGGTGATGCTGCTGCTCTGGGCTGTGCGCATGGTGCGCACGGGCATGGAGCGCGCCTTTGGCGCGTCATTGCGCGAAAGCCTGCGCCGCGCGGGGGGCGGGCTGGCGGGGATGTCGCTGGTGGGCATGGTCATGGCGGTGTTGCTGCAAAGCGCCACGGCGGTGGGGGTGCTGGCGGCGGGCTTCGTGTCCAGCGGGATGCTGACGGTCGCGGCGGGGCTGGCGGCGCTGCTGGGTGCGGATCTGGGATCAGCGCTGGTGGTGTGGGTGTTGGCGATGGACCTGTCGGCGCTGATCCCGGTGCTTTTGCTCGTCGGCGCGCTGATGTTCCTGAAGTCCGAGCGCCGCCGGATCCGCCAGTTCGGGCGGATCACGCTGGGCATCGGCTTCATCCTGCTGTCGCTGTCGATGATCGGGCAGGCCACGGAACCCATGCGCGCGAGTGAAACCCTTCCGGCGGTGATCCGCTATCTGCAGGGCGATCCGCTGACGGCCTTTGCCGCGGTGGCGTTGCTGACATGGGCGATGCATTCGTCGGTGGCCATGGTGCTGTTGCTGGCGATGCTGGCGCAGGCCGGGGTGCTGCCGGTGCAGGCGGCGGTGCCGATGCTGCTGGGGGCGAATTTCGGCGCCGGGCTGATCGCGGTCTGGCTGACGCGGTCCATGCCCGCCCCGGCGCGGCGCGTGCCGCTGGGCAACCTGCTGTTGCGTGGGGTACTGGCGGTGGCGGTGGTGGCGGGTTACTGGGCGGCCCAGCCGGATCTGGGCCTGCTGGGCAGCCGCCCCGAAACGCAACTGGTGCATCTGCATCTGGTGTTCAACGCGGCGCTGCTGGTGCTGGCGCTGCCGCTGATCCCTGCAGTGGCGCGGCTGTGCGCGCTGCTGCTGCCCGACCCGGTGGCGCCCGCCGACGCGCGGGTGCGGGTTTCGGCGCTGGACCGGACGGTGATCGACCGGCCCGTACTTGCGCTGGCCTCGGCCAAGCGCGAACTGCTGGCGATGGGCGACACCTTGAGCGAGATGTTCACGCCGGTGATCGACGTCATGGCCGCGCCCGACACCGACAAGATCGCCGCCCTGCGCGATCGTGGCGCCGAGGTCAGCGCCGCCCATCACGACATCAAGCTGTACCTGGCCGAGGTCAACCGCAATGACCTGTCGCCCGAGGAAGAACGGCGCAGCGCCGAATTGACCGACGTCGCGATCAATCTGGAACTGATCGGCGACACCATCGCCCGGTCGCTGCTGGCTGTGGCCGACGAGCGCCGCCGCCGCGCTGTGCGCTTCTCGGACGAAGGCTGGGCCGACATCCGCGCGTTGCATGCACGGGTGCGCACCAACTTGCAGCTGGCGCTGAATGTGCTGGTCTCGGGCGATGTAGAGTCGGCGCGCGAGTTGATGCGCGAGAAGGAGCGCCTGCGCGAGCTCGAGCGCGCCAGCCTGGACCGGCACTTGCGCCGATTGTCCGACGGCAATGCCGACAGTGTCGCCACCTCGCAGATGCACGTGCAGGCGGTGCGCGCGCTCAAGGAAATCAATTCGCTGCTGGTCACGGTGGCACACCCGATCCTGACCGAACAGGGCATGATCCTGCAAAGCCGCCTTGCCCCCGCGGACGGCGGCGGGCAGTAGCGAAGTACATCCAGACTGTCAGCAGAGTTTTGGCTGCAATCGTAATTATCGATTTAACATATGTCACCAAGCTGTCACAACTGCGCCATTCGGCAGGAATGATAGTCATGCAGATGCGATCAATCGTCCCCGGGGTCCGTTACGGCGCGGCCCGGCTGAACAGGCCCGTGGCGGTCCTGTCCGCCTGCGGGATCGCGCATGCGTGTGCGCGTGTGCCGTATGTCACGCGCAAGCGCCCCCACGGCGTGCCCCACCCACCTGCCCGCATGCCATGCGGGCGCTTGTGCCGCCGCGCGGGCGCTTCGGGCGCATTGGCATGGCCGTTCCGGAGGGGCCAGCACGCGGGCGCGGGGACACACGCATGAGCACATTCGCCCTGCTGCTGGTGCTGACAGCGGCGTTTCTGCATGCAGGCTGGAACGCCATGGTCAAGGCATCGGGGGATCGTGGCATCACGCTTGCGGTGATCGCTTTGGGGCATCTGGTGCTCGGTGCGGGGCTGGCGCTTTTCACGCCGCTGCCGGGATGGGAGGCCGCGCCCTATATCGCGGCCTCGACGGTGATTCACTGGGGCTATTACTGGGCGATCTATCACGGTTACCGGCTGGGGGATCTGAGCCTTGTCTATCCGATCTCGCGCGGGATGGCGCCGATGCTGGTGGCGCTGGGAGCCATGGTGGTGCTGGGCGAAACCGTGAACAGCGCCGGCTGGACCGGGATCGCGGCGATTTCGGGCGGGGTGTTGTTGCTGGCCGCCGGGTCGATCCGGCGCGGGGTTTCGCCGCAGGCCGTTATGCTGGGCGTGTTGCTGGGGTTCATCATCGCCTCCTATTCGGTGGTGGACGGAACCGGCGCGCGGCTGGCGGAAAGCTCGCTGGCCTATATCGCGTGGCTGTTCCTGTGCGAGGGTTTTTTTGCGGTCTTTCTGCTCTGGCGCCGTCGCCACGACCTGCGCGGGATCAGTTCGCGCGCGTGGATAATCGGGCTCGGTGGCGGGGTGGCCTCGGCGCTGGCTTACGGGCTTGCGATCCACGCCAAGACCATCGCGCCGATGGCGCTGGTCTCGGCGTTGCGCGAAACCTCGGTGGTGATTGCCGCGCTGATCGGCACCTTGCTGTTCGCCGAGCGTCCCCTGGTGCCGCGCCTGGCGGCGTCGGTTGTGGTCGTAGCCGGGATTGTCGCGATTGCGCTGGCGTGAACGGCGGGCGCCTGCTCAGGCCGATTGCACCAGCCAGTCATGGATCAGGCGCGCCCGGGGCGATGCGCGGGCATGCAGGCGGACGTGGAAATCCTCGGGCGGGTCCACCTGATCGGGTAGCAGGGGCACAAGCTGCCCGCTGTCGAGATAGGGCCGGGTAAGGCCAACCCACCCGAGCACCGCGCCCATGTCATCGCGCGCGGCCTGTAGCGCGATCATGTAGTTGTTCACCCGGTGGCTGTTCGCCAGCGGCGCATCATGGCCCAGCGCCCGGAACCAGCCCGGCCAGTCGGTCCAGCCCGCGACAGCGCTGTCGAAATGGATCAGCGGCAGGCGCGCAAGCCCGGCAACCCCGTCGACCGGATGCGCCGCGGCAAAGCGGGGGCTGGCCAGCGCCATGATCCGGTCGCGGAAAAGCACGCTGCACTGCGCCCTGTCGCGGGGCATCACGCCATAGGCGATGCTCAGGTCGCAATCCGTGGGGTCCTCGCCGGTGTCGCTGACGATCTGGGCCACCGAAATGTCGCCGTGCGTTTTCCAGAACTGCGCCAGCTTCGGCGTCAGCCAAAGCGCGCTGACCGCCGTGGTCGCACCGATGGTCACCGAGGCCCGGGTCACGCGCCGTTTCAACTGACCCACAGCATCGCCCATCGCCTCGAACCCGCGCTGGAGCGCGACCAGCAGATAGGCGCCGGTTTCGGTCAGCGCAACGCCGCGATGGTTACGCCGAAACAGCGCACAGCCCAACTCGGATTCGAGCGCCTTGACCTGATGGCTGATGGCGGCGGGGGTCACGTTCAACTCGCGTGCGGCGGATTTGAAGCTGACATGGCGCGCGGCGGCCTCGAAGGCGACAAGCGCGTTCATGGGCGGCAGGTCATAGGGGCGTCTGGGCAACGGTGCCTCATGCGAAGGGGGAACGATCCGCTCAACTCATGCTTGATTGGGGAATCCTGCATTAACCAGACTAAGCCAGGATTAAATTTTCCGCAATTGCGTGTGCGCCCTTGCCAAGGGATCATGACAGCCGGACCCACCCGCCAACCGTCACGGAGCCTGCACTCATGGTCGATCTTTCGCCTGCGCCCGCCCGTCGGTCGCGCCGCAATCCCGCCAAGCCCACGCGCAGCGCCGAGCCGGGGCAGAACCTGCACCTGCGCACGCCCTACATCACCCGGCGCATCCCCACCTATGACCTTCTGGGGGACGAGGCGCTGAGCCGG
>SKKS01000343.1 GCA_007123625.1 Paracoccaceae bacterium | reverse complement strand
GATCTCCACCATGCAGGCGCGGCAGTTGCCGTCCGGGCGATAGCCCGGCGCGGGCTTGTGGCACAGATGCGGGATTACCAGCCCGCGCCCGGCCATGCCGATCACGTCATTGACCTGCACGTCGCGGCAGGCGCGGACGCACAATCCGCACTGGATGCAGGCATCAAGGTTCACGCGCATGGCCACATGGCTGTCATCGAGCAGCGGAATACGCTCGCGCTCCAGCGCCGGAAAGCGGCTTTCGCTGACGCCATTGCGTTCGGCCATGTCCCACAGATGGGCGGACTTGTCGTGCGCGACCTCCTGCTTCGGCTGGTCGGCGACCAGCAGTTCCATCACCATCTTCTGCGCGGCCTGGGCGCGGTTTGATGCCGAAAGCACCACCATGCCATCCTGCGGTTCACGAATGCAGCTGGCAGCCAGCACCCGCTCGCCCTCGATTTCCACCATGCAGGCGCGGCAGTTGCCATCGGGGCGGTAGCCCGGCGCGGGCTTGTGGCACAGATGCGGGATGACCAGGCCACGGCCGTTGGCGACCTCCCAGATGGTCTGTCCGGGCTCGGCGGTCACTTGCTGGCCGTCAAGGGTAAAGGTGATCTTGTCGGTCATGGCTCAGACCTCCTCGGGGAAGTGTTTCATCGTCAGCAGGATCGGGTTCGGCGCGGCCTGTCCCAGCCCGCAGATCGACGCATCGACCATGGTCTGGCACAGCTCCTCCAGCAGCGGTTGATCCCACGTATCGGCCTGCATCAGCTTGACCGCCTTCTCGCAGCCAGAGCGGCAGGGCGTGCATTGCCCGCAGCTTTCATCCTCGAAGAACCGCAGCATGTTCAGCGCGGCGGCGCGGGCGCTGTCCTTGTCCGACAGCACCACCACGGCGGCCGACCCGATGAAGCTGCCGTGCGGCTGCAGCGTATCGAAATCCAGCGGGATGTCGTCCATCGACGCGGGCAACAGCCCCGAAGACGGCCCGCCGGGCTGATACGCCTTCAGCGTATGCCCTTCGGCCATGCCGCCTGCGGCTTCGATCACGTCTCGGATGGTGGACCCGGCGGCCAGCAGGTAAACACCCGGCTTTGCCACCCGACCGCTGACCGAGTAGCTGCGCAGGCCCTTGCGTCCGTTCAGTTCGGTGCTGTTGAGCACCTCGGGGCCTTCGCGGCAGACACGCGCCACCCAGTGCAGGGTTTCGACATTGTGGACCAGCGTGGGGCGGTTGAAGATGCCCACCTGCGCCACATAGGGCGGGCGGTGGCGGGGCAGGCCGCGCTTGCCCTCGATCGATTCGATCATCGACGATTCCTCGCCGCAGATATAGGCCCCTGCGCCGCGGCGCAGGTCGATGTATCCGGGCGTGATGATCCCCGCCGTTTCCAGCGCGGCAATCTCGTCGGCAAGGATGTGCAACACCGCCGGGTATTCATCGCGCATGTAGATGAAACACTTGTCGGCTTCGACCGCCCAGGCGGCGATCAATATGCCTTCAAGCATCAGGTGCGGCACACGTTCCAGATAGTAGCGGTCCTTGAAGGTGCCAGGCTCGCCCTCGTCACCGTTCACCGCCAGATAGCGCGGGCCAGGGTTGGCGCGCACGAAGCCCCATTTCTTGCCCGACGGGAACCCGGCGCCGCCCAGACCGCGCAGGCCGGATTCAAGCACCTTTTCCTGCACTTCTTCCCAGTTACCGTTCTTGCGCAGCTCTTCCAGCGTGGCATAGCCGCCATTGGCGCGATAGGCGTCCAGACGCTCGTAATCGGGGATCACGGCATGGAAGTCGCCCGCGGCGATGGTTTCGGCAATGTTCTCGGGCGTGGCGTGGTCCACATGGCGGTGGCCGATCTCGACCACCGGCGCGGTGTCGCAGCGGCCCATGCAGGGTGCGCGCAGCACCCGCACCCGGGCCGGATCATGGCCCGCTTCCAGCGCGGACTGCAGCGCCTGCGCCCCAGCCAGCTCACACGACAGAGAATCGCACACCCGGATGGTCAGTTCCGGGGGCGGTGCCTCGTCTTCCTTGACCAGGTCGAAATGCGCATAGAAGCTGGCGGTTTCCCAGACCTCGGCCATCGACAGGCGCATCTCATGGGCCAGCGCGCGCATGTGCGCGGCGGACAGATGCTTGTAACGGTCCTGAATCAGGTGCAGAAATTCGATAAGCAGATCGCGCCGCCGGGGCTGATCGCCCAGCAGTGCCTGCACTTCCTCCAGGGCGGTGTCGTCGTATTGGCGTCCTTTGGGGGTGCGCCGTCCGCGCCCGCGCCCCGATTTCCAGACGCCATTTCCTTCATCCAAGGCCATCGCACTGGCTCCCATTCTGTCGATGTGTTTCTGGTATACATGGTAACGGTGCTTTCCCCCTCCCGTCAATATCAATGATCCGTAATTCGATAGGCTGTGGCTATCAAAGGGCGCGCAAGCAGTGGTGACGCGTGGCATCTGTCTGGTTCGGTGCACGGCGCAGGCGTCATTTCGCAGGTCGGCATCGTCATGGACGCGTGGGTCAGCGCGGGTCAGGGGTGCAACCGGATTGTCGGCGGGTACGCGCGCAAGGGGGCGTTGCTGGCCTTCGGCTATTTGGTGGCGATGCGTATGGCCTGTCCCCGCGATCTTGGGTTCGGAACGGCGGCTTGTCGCGCTGTTGGCCGGGGTCGACGGTTATAGGGTTGAGGATGCGGGGCTGACCCTGACGGCGATGGGCGTGCCGTTACTTGTGGCGCTGTCCAAGGCGGATACGTAGGGCGTCGGGTCCGAGCTCCGTGATTACGCGCCCGCGTGATGCGCGCCCAGCCAGCCCGGTCCGGTGCGTCCCGCGCACGGGACCGGGCCAGTTGCCCGGGGGTAGGGCGGCGGTCTTGCCAGTGCCGCGTCGCCGTCAGGCGTTCACATCGACCACAACGCGGCCCTGCACCTGTCCTTGCAGGATATCCGCACCAAGGCGCGGCAGGTCGGCCAGCGTGGCGGGCTGGATCATCGCCTCGAGCTTGTCCATCGGCAGGTCGCGGGCGATCCGGCTCCAGGCGCGCACGCGGTTGTCATAGGGTTGCATGACCGAATCGATTCCCAGCAGGTTCACGCCGCGCAGAAGGAAAGGGATCACCGTCGCCGGAAGGCCCGCGCCCCCGGCCAGCCCGACCGCCGCGACTGAGGCGCCGTATTTCATCTGCCCCAGCACGCGAGCCAGCATCGCGCCGCCCACGGCATCGACGCAGCCTGCCCAGGTTTCGGATTCCAGCGGGCGCTTGACGGTCTCGGCGATTTCCCCGCGCGCGACAATCTGTGTCGCACCAAGGTCGCGCAGATAGGCTTCGGCTTCCGGTCGCCCGGTGACGGCTGCGACCTCATGTCCAAGGGCGGCCAGTAGCGCCACCGCGACCGAGCCCACGCCGCCCGCCGCCCCGGTCACAAGCACTGGGCCCTTGCCGGGCACAAGGCCGTGATCTTCGAGCGCCATCACCGCCAGCATGGCCGTGAACCCGGCGGTCCCGACCGCCATCGCCTGACGCGTGCTCAGCCCTTCTGGCAGTGGCACCAGCCATTCGGCATGCACGCGGGCCTTTTGCGCATGGCCGCCCCACTGCGCCTCGCCCACGCGCCAGCCGGTCAGCACCACCTTGTCGCCGGGCTTGTAGCGCGGGTTGTCCGATGCCTCGACCGTGCCGGCAAAGTCGATGCCGGGCACATGCGGATAGTTCCGCACCAGCCCGCCACCGGGACCGATGCACAGCCCGTCCTTGTAGTTCATGGTAGAATAGTCAACCGCGACAGTCACATCGCCCGGCGGCAGCTGATCTTCGGTGATCTGCGCAACTTCGGCGTGGGTCTTGCCGTCATCGTCCCTGGTGACCAGTAGTGCGTTGAAGCTCATGGTTCTTCTCCCTTGCGTCCCGCGTCAGTTCCAGAATGTCGCCTGCACCTGCGCGGTGCGCGGACCATCCGGGGCCTGGACCACCAGTTCGGTGCCCGGGTCCCAGTGGGTCATGCGTACCATGCCGATGGCGACGTTGGTGTTATGGTCCGGCGACCACGCGGCCGAGCTGACGCGCCCGACCACCTTGCCGTTCGTGTCGGTCAATGGCCAGTGCCGGTCGCAGATGCCGACGCGTGGACCGTCGATCGCGATTGCACGGATCTGGCGCACCGGACCTTCGAGCGACACCCGCAAAAGCGCATCGCGCCCGATACAGCCGATCGCGCTTTGTGTGTTGCAGAAACGTCCCAGCCCGCATTCGTGGGGCGTGTTGTCGTCGGTCATGTCGTTGCCGTAACTCAGCAGCCCGCTTTCAACCCGTTCGATCAGGTTAGGACAGCCCGCGTGCACATCCAGATCGCGCCCGGCCTCCATCAGCGCATGCCAGAGCGGCATGCCCATGTCGGTCCCGTTGACATAGATCTCGAACCCGCCCTGCTTGGAATAGCCCGAGCGCGCCACCACCATGTCGCG
>SKKS01000186.1 GCA_007123625.1 Paracoccaceae bacterium | reverse complement strand
GTCTGGGCCATCCGCGACGGGCGCGAGGCCGCCGACAGCATTCTTGCCTATCTGGAACACCCCGCGCAGGTGGCGGCGGAATGAGCGGCGCCGGGCAGCGCGCAGGCGGTTGCCTGTGTGGTGCGGTGCGGATCGCCGCTGCCGCTGACCCGGCGGTGCAGGCGTGCCACTGCGTACAATGCCAGCGCTGGACCGGGGGCGGCCCGCTGTTGTCGGTGCGGGTCCATGACCTGCAGATAACCGGCCAGGACTGCATCGGCACCTACCACGCCAGCACCTGGGGCGAACGCGCTTTTTGCAAGATCTGCGGTTCGACCCTTTACTGGCGGATGCAGGGCAAGCCCGTTGCCTATGTCGCGCTGGGCCTGTTCGACGACCAAAGCGCCTTTGCGGTGCGCGAAGAGATTTTCACCGACCATCGCCCCGGCTGGCTGCCACCCTGGGCCGGGGCCAGCCAGAGCACCGAAGCCGAAGAAATTGCAAAGCTGAAAAGCCACCTTGCAGGAGACGCATCATGACCAAGTTCGACGCAGCCTGGGTTGCCCGCGAGGAAGCCAACCGCGCACGGGTGGCAGAGCAGGGCCTTTACAAACCCGAGGACGAGCATTCCTCGTGCGGTGTGGGGCTGGTGGTTGCCATCAACGGCAAACCCTCGCGCGAGGTAGTCCTCAACGGGATCGACGCGCTCAAGGCCGTGTGGCACCGTGGCGCTGTGGATGCCGACGGCAAGACCGGAGACGGCGCGGGCATCCATCTGCAGATCCCCGTCAATTTCTTCTATGACCAGATCCGCCGCACAGGGCACGAGCCGCACGCGGAGCAGTTGATCGCCGTGGGGCAGGTGTTCCTGCCGCGCACCGATTTCGGCGCGCAGGAACGGTGCCGGACCATCGTGGAAACCGAAGTGCTGCGCATGGGTTACGCGATCTATGGCTGGCGTCATGTGCCGGTCGATACCTCGGTGCTGGGTGAAAAAGCGAATGCCACCCGCCCCGAGATCGAACAGATCCTGATCCGCAACGCCAAGGGCACGGACGAGGAAACCTTCGAGCGCGAGCTTTACGTTATCCGCCGCCGGATCGAGAAAGCCGCCGCACAGGCGCATATAAACGAACTTTACTTGTGTTCGCTGTCCTGCCGGTCGATTATCTACAAGGGTATGATGCTGGCCGAGCAGGTGGCCGAATTCTATCCCGACCTCAAGGACGACCGGTTCGAATCCGCCTTTGCGATCTATCACCAGCGCTATTCGACGAACACATTTCCGCAGTGGTGGCTGGCGCAGCCCTTCCGCATGCTGGCCCATAATGGCGAGATCAACACGCTCAAGGGCAACCTGAACTGGCTGAAAAGCCACGAAATCCGGATGGCCTCGGGGGCGTTCGGCGAAATGGCCGAAGATATCAAGCCCATCGTCGCCTCGGGTGCGTCGGATTCGGCGGCGCTGGACGCGGTGTTCGAGGTTCTTGTGCGTGCGGGGCGCAGCGCGCCTATGGCCAAGACCATGCTGGTCCCCGAGGCGTGGTCCAAGCAGGCTGTGGAAATGCCGCAGGCCTGGCAGGACATGTACAACTATTGCAACGCCGTGATGGAGCCCTGGGACGGCCCCGCCGCGCTGGCCATGACCGATGGCCGCTGGGTCTGCGCCGGGCTGGACCGCAACGGCCTTCGGCCGATGCGGTATGTGGTCACCGGCAGCGGCCTGCTGATCGCGGGGTCCGAGACCGGCATGGTCCCCGTTGATGAACTGAGCGTGCGCGAAAAGGGTGCGCTGGGGCCGGGCCAGATGATCACGGTCGACATGACCGAGGGCAAGCTGTACCACGACACCGAAATCAAGAACCGGCTGGCCGCCGCACAACCCTTTGGGGATTGGGTGGAAAAGGTTGTCGATCTGAACGAGTTGCTGCGTGACGTACCCGAAACCCGCGCGATTGCGGGGGATGATCTGCGCCGCCGCCAGGTGGCCGCAGGGTACACAATGGAGGAGATCGAGCAGATCCTTGCCCCCATGGCCGAGGATGGCAAGGAATCGATCGCCAGCATGGGGGATGACACCCCTGCGGCGGTTCTGAGCAAGGTGTATCGCCCGCTTTCGCATTTCTTCCGCCAGAACTTCAGCCAGGTCACGAACCCGGCGGTCGATTCGCTGCGTGAATACCGGGTGATGAGCCTCAAGACCCGGTTCGGCAACCTCAAGAACGTGCTGGACGAGGACAGCAGCCAGACCGAGATCGTGGTGCTGGAAAGCCCCTTTGTCGCGAATGGCGAATTCGCGGTCATGGTGGCGCAGCTTGGCGACAACGTGGTCAGCATCGACTGCACATTCCCTGTGGATGCGGGCGAAGATGCGCTGCGCGCCGGGCTGGAACGCATCCGTGCCGAAGCTGAGGACGCGGTGCGTTCGGGTGCAGGCCACCTGATCCTGAGCGACGAACACCAGGGCACGGACCGCGTGCCCATGCCCATGATCCTGGCCACCAGCGCGGTGCACAGCTGGCTGACGCGCAAGGGTCTGCGGACCTTCTGCTCGCTGAACGTGCGGTCGGCGGAATGTATCGATCCGCATTACTTCGCCGTACTGATCGGCTGCGGGGCAACCACGGTCAACGCCTATCTGGCGCAGGAAACCATCGGCGACCGGATCGACCGCGGGCTGATCGACGGCACGCTTCTGGATGCGATGCGCCGCTACCGCGCCGCCGTGGATGCGGGCCTGCTGAAGATCATGTCGAAGATGGGAATTTCGGTGATTTCCAGCTATCGTGGCGGGCTGAACTTCGAGGCCGTGGGCCTGAGCCGTGCGCTCGTGGCCGAGTACTTCCCGGGCATGCCCTCGCGCATTTCGGGGATCGGGCTGCACGGGCTTCAGCGCAAGGTCGAGGAAATCCATGCGCGCGGCTGGCGCGGCGAGGTGAATGTCCTGCCCATCGGCGGCTTCTACAAGGCGCGGCGGTCGGGCGAATCCCATGCCTGGGAAGCGCGGACGATGCATCTGCTGCAATCGGCCTGCGATCAGGCGTCGTTCGCGCTGTGGAAGCGCTACAGCGAGATGATGCAGGCCAACCCGCCGATCCATATCCGCGATCTGCTGGACATCAAGCCGCTGAGCCGTGCCATCCCGATCGAGGAAGTCGAATCCATCACCGCGATCCGCAAGCGGTTCGTGACCCCGGGCATGAGCCTTGGCGCGCTGTCGCCGGAAGCGCACATGACGCTGAACATCGCCATGAACCGCATCGGCGCCAAATCCGACAGCGGCGAAGGCGGCGAGGATCCGGCACACGCCTACCCGCTGCCCAATGGCGACAACCCCTGCGCCAAGATCAAGCAGGTGGCGTCGGGGCGGTTCGGGGTCACGGCGGAATACCTGAACGCCTGCGAGGAGCTGGAGATCAAGGTCGCGCAGGGCGCCAAGCCCGGCGAGGGCGGGCAGCTTCCGGGCATGAAGGTGACCAAACTGATCGCCCGACTGCGCCATTCGACACCCGGCGTAACCCTGATCAGCCCGCCACCGCACCACGATATCTACAGTATCGAAGACCTTGCACAGTTGATCTACGACCTGAAGCAGATCAATCCGCGCGCCAAGGTCACGGTGAAGTTGGTGGCGCAATCGGGCGTTGGAACGATCGCCGCCGGGGTGGCCAAGGCCAAGGCCGATGTGATCCTGATTTCCGGCCACAACGGCGGCACCGGCGCCAGCCCTGCAACCAGCATCAAGTATGCCGGCCTGCCGTGGGAAATGGGCCTGTCCGAAGCGCATCAGGTTCTGGCCATGAACAAGCTGCGCGACCGGGTGACGCTGCGCACCGACGGCGGCCTGCGCACGGGCCGCGATATCGTCATCGCCGCCATGTTGGGCGCCGAGGAATACGGCATCGGGACCGCTGCCCTGATCGCCATGGGCTGCATCATGGTCCGGCAGTGCCAGTCGAACACCTGTCCGGTGGGGGTGTGCACCCAGCGCGAGGATCTGCGCGCCAAGTTCACGGGCTCTGCCGACAAGGTGGTGAACCTGATCACCTTCTACGCGCAGGAGGTGCGGGAAATCCTGGCCTCAATCGGCGCGCGGTCGCTGGACGAGGTGATCGGTCGTGCCGACTTGCTGGCGCAGGTCAGCCGCGGGTCCGCGCATCTGGATGACCTGGATCTCAATCCGCTGCTGATCACCGTCGATGGCGCCCACAAGATCCGCTATGACCGCGACAAGCCGCGCAACAGCGTGCCCGACACGCTGGACGCCGAGATCATTCGCGACGCTGCCCGGTTCTTCGAGGATGGCGAGAAGATGCAGCTCAGCTACGCCGTCCGCAACACCGACCGCACGATCGGAACACGCGCATCCAGCCATCTGGTCAAGCGTTTCGGCATGCGCAACAACCTGCAAAGCGACCACCTTACGGTCAAGCTGGCGGGCAGCGCGGGCCAGTCGCTGGGCGC
>SKKS01000342.1 GCA_007123625.1 Paracoccaceae bacterium | reverse complement strand
TCGCAACCCGATGATCCTCAAACAAAAGGTTTGAATCAGACCCTGAGACAGAATAGCCGTGAGCGCGCGCGAGACAGTGTAAAATCGAGCCTGGCGCGCAGGAGGGCGGAACGCGCAAGCGCGATCCGGGGCCGATCTCCGGTATGGCCTAGGGCTGCCAAAAGGTTCGCGTGCGCCGAGTAGTGTGCGTTTGGCACCTGGACGGCACGCAGTCCGGCGCGCGCCGCGGCCTCGTCATCTTGCCCGAAAATATGCGCAATCGACTTGTAGGAATGAAAAGCCCAGCGAAACGGGTCGTGCGGGCTCAGTTCGATCGCGCGTTCGAAATGACGGATCGATGTGTCGATCTCCCCGTCATAGGCGAGCGAATCTCCCACCCCGCAGTGCGATACGGCCAGATAAGGGTTCAGGTCCAGCGCATGTTCCACCGCGTCGATGGCAAGATCGTATTCCTGACGCGCAAGACGCACCCTTCCCAGGGCGAAATGGCCCTGCGGGTCGCGGTCGTCCCGGTCGAGGCCACGCAGCGCAAGGTCCAGCGCATCGTCCAGGCGCGACGGGCTGACCCGACCGTCAAAATATACAATTTCGAGCGTGATCGCATAGGCGAGTCGCGTGTATGGATCGGCGAACTCGGGGGCCGCGCGGATGGCCATGCGCAGAAACTCCTGCGCGCGTCGGTTGCTTTCGACCGAGAACTTGTAGAACTCCGACATGCGCAGATGGTAAAGTTCCCAAGCGCCACGATTGGCCCGCGGCAAGTACCTTGCCTGCCGCTGTTCGGACACGCCAAGCTCTGTCGCCAGGCGCGCGGCGATGGTGCCGCAGAGATCGCCTTGAAAGTCGAACAGCTGTGCGATGTCGGTGACAAAACTGTCCGACCAGATATTGCGCAGCGACCGGCCCTCGACCGCTTCGGCATAGACGCGCATGCGCTCGCCCATCTGCTGCACGCTGCCGGTGACGACATAGCTTGCGCCCAACTTGCGGGCGATCACATCAAGGCTTGCAGTGGAGTTGCGAAAGGCGAAGGCCGGATTGCGGGCGACGACCCGATCCAGAGGTGCTTGCTGAGCACGTTGAGGATATCTTCGGAAATACCATCGGCAAAGAACTGACCGCTGTTTTCGGTCGACAGGCTGTCGAACGGAAGCACTACAACAAACGGGCGACACGGTCCCTGTCGGGGGCGCTGGCTCGCGCCCGTCGGGGCCGCGACAGCGGCATCGACCTGCGTGACGTCGCGCATGAACCGGAAGCCGCGGCCATGGACCGTTCCGATCGTATGCTGCGCTTCGCCGCTGTCGCCAAGTGCCTGCCGCAACGCCTTCATCTGGCTGCTCAGCGCCGTGTCGGACACGACCCGCCCCTCCCAGAGGCTGGCAAAGATCTCGTCGCGGGAAACCACCCTGCGGCCGTTGCGCATGAGCAGCATCAGCAGATCGAAGGTGAGTGGCTCGAGCGGGACGGGAATTGCGTCGCGGTGCACCTCGCGCCGCGCCGAATCGACGGTGAAGCTGCCGAAGCGCAGGCGGCTGGTACCTGCCTGCATGACTGCCTGGCGGGCGCGATACGCCTCGACCGGCACGGTCGAAGCCGCCTCGATCAGCCCCAGACACTCGATCGCGATGCCTAGTTCGGGGCGGATCGCCGCGCGTGCCATCGATGAGACGCGGTTCTCCCCCGCCTCGGCGCTGCGCGACAGGGTTTGTGCAACAGTTCCCGCCTCGTCCCGGGCCTGAGGATCGACCGGCACGTCGAAGCCGACCCGGAATGCGTTGCGTGCGGGCATTCCGCTCGCCACCGCGAGCAGGTCGAAAGCGCAGCGGATCGCTTGCGCCCCGCTGTCGAAAACGGCGAGTGCGCCGCCGTCTCGCCAGTCCAGCCCCGCAAGCGCCATACCTGCGCGCAACCTCCTCGACGACCTGTCCCGTCGCTGCACGACTGCCAAAGGTCGCCTGACTTTCCGCAGCGCCAGCGGAAAGCTCGACAAAGACAAGGACTGTCGTCGTCTGCGACATCACGGCTCTCGCGACTGGGAAATGCTGACCTGCGCCGGATCGGGACGCGCGGGCGCCTGCACGGCGACGGCATGGGCCGGACCCTGACCCGACATCCGGGACGGTGTCTGCTCCGGCCGACCGAAGATACGGGCATGATCGCAGAAAAACGCGATTCTTGCAAATTCTGTGCATGGTTTCCCCCGGGCCCGGTCGCGCGGGACCGGAGAATTTGCCTTGCCGCGCTGAATACATCGCCGCATCCGTCCGGGTGCGTCAGTCGGTGGGATTGTGAGCCGAGATCATCCGCGAAGAGCTTTCCATCACGATGCTCTCTGCGGCGCGATTCTGGCGGTCGATTGCCTCGGCCAGCGCGGCCTCGATCTGCGGGCGCTTGCGCTCGGCCTCGTCGCCGGCCTCGCGGAAGACCTCTCCAGCCGGGCCGATGGCCAACTGGAAGTCGATCGCGTCCTTGATGTTGCGCCCTATCAACACCGGTGCATCGATGCGCTCGAAGGTGATGCCCGTGTAACCGGCAATGTCCATCATCTTGCGCACCGTTGCTCGTCGGCAATCGAAAACGGCCCTGGCCCGCAGGTGCGCGCATCCTCGCCCGGCGGCGGCAGAAAGCGCAACACGACCTCCTTGGCCATCGACAGCCAAGGATTATCACGAGGATCGCGCCAGACAATATGCACCATGCGTCCGCCCGGTTTGAGCACGCGGCGCATGTTGCGTAGCCCCGCGACGGGGTTGGCAAAGAACATTGTGCCGAAGCGCGCGAAAGCAAAGTCGAATTCGGCCTCAGACAGCGCCACCTCGGCATCGCCGCGCAGAAAGGTGACGTTTTCAAGGTCGGTCCCGGCCAACTCCTCGCGCGCGATTTCGAGGAATAGATCGCAGCAGTCGATGCCCGTGACCGAGCCCTTTGGCCCGACCATGTGCGCCAACTTCATCGCCGTATAGCCCCAGTCGCAGCCGACATCGACAACGCGATCCCTTGCGCGCACCGGCAGCTTGGGAATCACCGCCTCGCTGTGATGGGTCAGCCCGCCGACCAATATATGGCGGAAGCGGTTGAGTTTGGGGCCAAGAACGTCATTCCAGAACTGCACGAGCTCCAAATCTCCGTCCTGCGGGTGCGCGTTGGTTTGAGCATGTGCCATGTGAAGCTCCTTTTTGGTGCGCGCACAGCATATCTGCCAGCCACAGGCGACGCTTGAGGACGATGTGACGAAACCCTGAAGGAAGTCTGGGTTTCCTTTGCTCCGAAGGATGGTTTCGGGCAACAGCAACAGGCCCGACGGGTACACGCCGGGGCCATAGTCAACGGGACCCGGGCTTGGGCACCGTGATTCGCGGACGTGCGTGGCCGCGCCATCCTTCCGTGGCAGATGGACCCGGACGGTGCGCCATACCCGCCGCCGCACATACTCTTGAAAAGATCACGCCCTATCCACGCCTTCGCCAAGCATCGAAGGGCAGGTTCGCTACCATCGACAGTCAGCGCCCCGAGCCGGACCAAGCGTCGGGCTGCTGCGGGTCGACGGCGCGTCCGCAGCACCCTTGCGGCCGTTTGACAGAACACGAAGGAGGTTGAGATGAAGATCCTTGAACGCATTCCTTCCGTTTCGCTTGCCGCAAAGATCCTGTCAGTGGGCGTGCTTGCCTTGCCTGCATTTGCGGGCGACGACCCCGACCCCGAGAACACGGTCGCGCTGGAGCCGGGCGGCTTTTTCGCCTATCCGCCGGTGATGGTGCATTTCGCCTATGCCGAAGGCGAAACAGTGGTGCAGCTTAACAGTACGGGACCGTGGACGATCACCTATGTCCGCGACGAGGACGACCCACGGAGCTGATACCGCCATGAATGAGCGTGGTTGAGCTTGGCCATCTGGCCTTCGGAGGACGGTCAATCGTCCCTGTCGATACTGGACATGTCCTTGATGACCGCGCTCTTTCCGCATGCGCTTCTGGTGGAGTTACCGTATCGGGATTCAACATGCGCCCAGGATTGCGAAGTCCAATGACGAACTGTCCGTATCGAGGATCTGGCGCGGCTCGACCTGCCGTGGTGGACGATGAGTGCAGTCCGCCGCATTGAGAATGTCGGGCGTGCGCGCTCGGGGAGGTGCGGGCCTTCATATATGGCGGCGGCGCAAGCACCCTGTGGCTTGCACGACGCTGCTCCAATGTAACCATGGTGGAAAACGACGCTATCTGGTGGCCGGTCTTGGCGGACAAGCTCTTCGGGCCGTACCGGCCCGCAGGCCCACAGGCCCACAGGCCCAGCGAGAGATCCTGCCGCGCAGGGTGGCGCGACAGCGATTTCGGCCCTTACGTGAAGGCTATCCGCGACGCTCAGGGTCCCTTCGACCTCATCGTGATTGATGGGCGGGCCCGGACGGCGTGCCTAAAGGAAGCCCGGCGGCACCTCGCCCGGAT
>SKKS01000200.1 GCA_007123625.1 Paracoccaceae bacterium | reverse complement strand
TGGCCGAAATCCGGATCAAGGCGCTGGCCGACGGGATCGCCACCAGCTTTGGCGCGACCGCCAGCATCGACTACATGCGCGGCTATCCGGTGATGGTGAATGCCCCAGAGCAGACCGATTTCGCCGCCGACGTCGCCCGCGCGGTGGCCGGGGATTGCGCCGAGGCGCCGCTGGTCATGGGTGGGGAGGATTTCGCCTTCATGCTGGAAGAACGCCGCGGCGCCTATATCCTGGTGGGCAACGGCGACACGGCGAATGTCCATCACCCGGCCTATGACTTCAACGACGAGATCATTCCGGCGGGGTGCAGCTGGTGGGCCGAGATCGCCGAGCGGCGCATGCCTGCGGCGTAAGCGTCCGGGGGCGGCGGCAAAGGGGGGCCTTCTGCCCCCCTCGGCGCGTGCCGCGCCTTACCCCCCGAGAGTATTTCTTGCAAGATGAAGGAGGCGCGGGTGTCGGTTTTCGATCCGTTCGAGGAATTTGCCCGCGCGGTTGCGCGCTCAGGGGCGCTGATGGGGCTGGATCTGGGCGACAAGACCATCGGCGTGGCCGTGTCGGACGGGCTGCGCGGGGTGGCCACGCCGTTGCTGACGATCCGGCGGCGCAAGTTCGGGCTGGACGCGCAGGCGCTGCTGGAAGTGACGACCGGCAGGGCCGTGGCGGGCATCGTGCTGGGGCTGCCGCGCAACATGGACGGCAGCGAAGGGCCGCGGTGCCAATCCACACGGGCCTTCGCGCGCAATCTGACTGCCCTGACCCCGCTGCCGATCGGGTTCTGGGATGAACGCCTTTCGACCGTGGCCGCCGAGCGCGCGCTGCTGGAGGCCGACACCTCGCGTCGCCGCCGGGCCGAGGTGATCGACCATGTCGCGGCAGGATTCATCCTGCAAGGGGCGCTGGACCGTTTGCGCCACCTCGGGGGCTGAGCGCCCCCGCCTTGCGTACGCGGAACAAGGCGCGCGCGGCAGCCCGTCTGAGGTTCCCTGCCCGGTGCCAGCGGCACCGGGCGCGCCCGCCCGGCGCACGGGGTGGATGGGTGTGGCGGGCGGGCGCTTGCTTCCCGGCCCCACCGCAGGTCGCCCGAACCTCGTCGGGCGCGGCCTTCAGCCGGTGTAGTCGGCGCGCACCAGCCCGTATTTGGCCATCTTCTCGTTCAGGGTCCGGCGCGGCAGGCACAGCTCCTCCATCACCGCCACAATGGACCCCTTGTGCCGCCGCATGGTGTTGTCGATCAGCATCCGCTCGAAGGATTCCACATGATCCTTCAGCGGCTTGCCCTCGGTCGTGATCGCCCCGCCCGAGGCTTCGTTGTCTGCCATGAGCATCGACAAGAGCGATCCACCATCACGGCGGCTTTGCAAAACCGCGCGTTCGGCCATGTTCACAAGCTGTCGGATATTGCCGGGCCAGGGCGCCTGCAGCAGCTGCGCGGCTTCCTGCGCCGACACTTCCGGCGCCGCACAGCCATATTCCTCGGCGAACTGGCTGCCGTAGTCGGTGAACAGCGTCAGGATATCCTCGCCCCGCTGGCGCAGCGGCGGCAGGGTCAGCTTGTGCGCGGCCAGCCGGAAGTACAGGTCGGGGCGCAGCACATCCTCGATGGTGCGGTCGGGGGCGTGTTCATTGCACACGGCGACGATCCGCGTGCCACCCGTCATGGGCTGGTCGTTGATGAAGCTCAGCAGGCGCGCCTGCGCAGCCTCGCCCAATGCCTCCACATCTTCAAGGCAGAGGGTTCCGCCACGCGCCTCTTCGACCAGCGGCAGGCCCGCGCCTTCGGGGACGGGGCCGAACAGTTCGGCAATCAGCACCTCTTGCGGCTGCCCGGCGCAGGAGAATGACACGAACCGCTTGCCCGCGCGCGTGCCGACAGCGTGCAGGGCATGGGCGACCAGCGTCTTGCCGGTGCCGGTCTCGCCATCCACCAGTACATGGCCATCCGCCTGCCCAAGGTCGATGATATCCTCGCGCAGGCGCTGCATCACATCGGAGGTGCCCGCGAGCTTGCGCATGAGCGTGCTGCCGTCCGCCAGTTCGCGCCGCAGGGCGCGGTTCTCCAGCGTAACCGCGCGCGCCTTGGCGGCGCGGCGTGCAAGATCGGTCATCCTGTCGGGGTCAAAGGGCTTTTCCAGAAAATCGAACGCGCCAAGGCGCATGGCTTCGACCGCCATCGGCACATCGCCGTGCCCGGTGATCAGCACCACCGGCAGCGACGCGTCCACGCTGACCAGTTTCTTCAGCAGCGCCATGCCATCCATGCCCGGCATCCGGATATCGCTGATCACCAGCCCCGGAAAGTCCGGTCCAAGGCTTCGCAACGCCGCTTCGGCCGAGGCGTGGGTTTCGGTCTCGAACCCCGACAGGGCCAGCCACTGGCTGATCGACTGGCGCATGTCGGCCTCGTCGTCGATGATCGCCACGCGCATGGCTCGGGTCATCCTGTATCCTTTCGTGTTCGCTTGCCTGTCGGCATCGGTCGCTGCGGTCGTGTCGGGCGCGTTGGTCGTTGCAGTCATGGCGGGCTCCCCCGTCATTCGGCGGCCTCGGACAGGCCGCCCAGGCGCGGCAGGCGGACCTCGAAAACGGCGCCGCCCTGCGGTGCGTTCTGCCCGGTCAGGCGCCCGCCATGATCCGCCACGATCCCCGAGGAGATTGCAAGGCCAAGGCCCACGCCCTCGCCGGCCGCCTTGGTGGTGTGGAAGGGTTCGAACAGGTTGTCCATATCGCGGATGCCTTCGCCATTGTCGCGCACGGTCAGCGCGACCTCGTCCCCCTGGGTGACGATCAGGTCGATCTGCGCGGCGTTGGACATGCGGGTGGCATCGATCGCGTTGCGCACCAGATTGATGATCACCTGCTCGATCCGCACCCGGTCGCCCATCACCATCGCCGGACCGGGGGGCAGGGTTCGCGTGACCAGCACCCGGGCGCTGCGCAACTGCGGCTCCATCAGTGACAGCGCTTCGGCCAGGCAATCGCGCAGATCAACCGGCGCGAATGCCTCGCCGCCCTTGCGCGCGAAAGACTTCAGCGTGCGGGTGATCGCCCCCATCCGTTCGATCAGGTCATCGATGCGCTGGAAACTGGCAAGCGCCTCCTCGACACGCCTGCGGGTCAGCAACAGGCGCGCGCCCGCCAGATAGGTCTTCATTGCGGCGAGCGGCTGGTTCAACTCGTGGCTGACCGAGGCCGACATCTCTCCCAGTGAGGCGAGTTTCGAGGATTGCGCCAGCGTCTGCTCGGCCACGGCGAGATCCTTCTGTACCTTTTCACGCGCGGATATCTCGCGTTGCAAACGCAGGTTGAGCGCCCGAAGTTCCGCCGACTCGCGCTGAAACAGCGCCGACTGCGACCAGGCACGACGCGAAACCATGTAGAAAGTCAGCGCCAGCAGCAGCGCAAACGCCATGATGACCAGCGCCAGCACCCCGTTCACCCGTTCGCGCACGGAATCGTAGCGGGTGAACGAGATCAGCTTCCAGCCGCGGAACGGCACGCGGATTTCGGATCGGAGCACCGCTTCGCCGCGCAGGAAGGCATCGGGTGGGTCCTGCGCCCAGTCGGCGGTGGCGCGCAGCGCGCGGGCGATGGCCGAAGGCGCATCGCGCAACTCGAGCGCTTCGGCTTCGGACCGGCCGCGCCAGCGCGGTTCGGTTGCAAGGATGATGCGGCCCTCGCTGTCGGTCAGCGCCACCGCGTCCGCGAACCCGGCCCAGCTGCGTTCGAACTTGGTCAGGTCCGCCTCGACCACCACCACGCCCAGAAAGTCGCTGGCCTGGCGCACCATGCGCGCGAAGGTGAAACTGTAGCCGCCGCTGTCGCGCGGCTTGGTCAGGAACACGGTGTCAGGCGAGCGGCGCGCATCGACAAAGACCTGATCACTGTGCCGGTTCATGCCCAGCCGGTTGCGGTCCGTCGCGGCCACGGTGCGCCCGTAGCTGTCCAGAAGTTCGATCGAGGCCGCGCCGATTTCCGACTGCAACGCGATCAGACGTTGCGAGGTGGAGGAGTAGCTGCCTTCGCGCAGGGCGTTGATCAGCTCAGGGTCGCGGGACAACAACAACGGCACTACCGAATTGCGCTGCAATTCGCTCTGGATATTGCCGGAATAGAGCACCAGCCGCAGCTCGGCCCGGTTGCGGGTGTTTTCGCTGAAGCTTTCGGTCAACCAGCCGTTCAGCACCCAGACCGCGCCGATCCCCGCCACCATAAGCACACCCACGATAAGCCTGCCCCAGAGCGGAATGCCCAGAAGTCCGGTGCGGGTGTTGTCAAGGTCGGGCGGCGCCAGCATCGTCGCACAATAGAGCGGGACGGCGGGTTGCTCAACTGCTCAGCGCAGGCCGGTTACGCGGGCGTGAGCGCGTCCATCAGGCTGCGAAACAGCACTGCCCCGTCGGTGCCCCCCTGATGTGCGGCGATGGCGCGTTCGGGATGGGGCATCATC
>SKKS01000096.1 GCA_007123625.1 Paracoccaceae bacterium | reverse complement strand
GTTCATCTGCATGGAAAAATCCCGGGTGTGCTCGGTCATGGTAACCCTCGTTCTTGGTGGCGGTCTATGTGGCGTAATGCGCTGTGATATGACTATCTGGTCGCGGGGAGTTTTGCACAGAGGATGCGTTAGTTAAAGGGCGATCATGCGTACCTGCGGCTTTTTTGTAACGCGTTCGTGCCGCCTCTCCCACGGCCCGGGAACGATCCAATCGTGCCCTGTATCTGGCAAGGAAACGCCACGCCAACATGCCCGCGGCGCTCGCCGGGTACCGGGCACGCCCTGCGCAGACCAGCCCCCGATTCAATTAAAACGTCTTTAAGGGCAAGACTTTGCTTCTGGACAGAAAGAAAGCGGCAGACGTCACAAATCTGACGCATAAAGATTCATCTTATCAGCATATTAATCGCGAAAAGCAGGAAATTTTCTTCGACACCCCGTTCTGATTTGGGCTCGTGGCTGATTTGACGGGCGGGCGGTATTGTGCGCACCCGAGGGCGCAACCCGCCCCTGCGTCGTTTTTTGCGAATCTACCCAGCGCACGCTCGCCACCTTCTCACCGCCCCGTGCGCCGCTCGAACGCAGCCCCTCCGCGCGGCACATTCGCTAAACGGTTGTTGACAAGCGCTTGCTGGTATCTGACCTTCCGGCGGCAAGGGGACCGTGAGCAGAAAGGTTAAGTTATGAGCACCGTATTCAGGACTGCGGAATTCGACCAGCTGGTTGCAGAAGGCAGGATCGAAGCCGTCCTTGAAGATTTCAGCCTTGACTACAGCGACCTGCTGGAGCCCTTCAACCCGATCCGCCTGTTTTTCGGGGGCGTCGATCTTTGGATCGATGAGGTGACCGCAAGCCGGATCGATCTGTTTGCCGAACCCTTGTTCCGCTTTGGCGAGACCCCGGAAGGCTTCTACACCATGACGATCGAGGGCGCAGGCTTTGGCCCGCTGGGCGACGCCGAGGACTTCGAGGACGCGCTCGACATGGGCGAAGCCACAGGCCGGATCGACCGTATCCTGATCGATTTTGAGCCTTTCGAAGAGATTGCGGGCCCCTTTACCATCCTCGACATGACGCTGACGCCGGACGCCTACACGCTGATCAGCGGCAACCAGACGCTCGAGATCACAGGCGCCCTGCCCAACAGCTTCGAGCAGTTCGGCGACTTCCAGCGCGGGTTCTTCGAGTTTGTCGATTCGATTTCGGGAGAGGATGACGAAGAGGTCACGCCCGATTTCGCGATCCTCACCGAGCTGTTCCAGGAGTATCGCTTCGACAGCCTGTCGCTGCTCGATCGCGGCGAAGAGGTCCTGGGCGTGCGGATACTGGCCGAGGGGCTGGAAATCACCATCGATGACTATCGCATCCTGTTTTGCGATTTCGAACTGGATCTCGAACGGCTGTTCGAGGCGTTCGGAAGCTTTGACGACTTGGACGACGCGTTGATCTGGCCCGAAATCGCCATCTATAATGAGCAAGGCGAGCTCATGCCGCAGTCAAGCGAGGCCGGTTTCATCTTTGCGTCCGGTTTCCAAGACACCACCACACTCAGCTTCAGTGTGTCCGAGGAGGGCACCGGCACCTATTTCATCCAGGTTGCAGCCGATCCGAACGGCCCGCTCTCAACCGGCCTCTACCAGTTGATCGAGAGCTTCAACTTCTTCTTCGATGACGATCTCTCCGAAGACGACTATGAGCGCGTGCTTGAAGTCTCCGACGCCCCGGCCGACATCACCACCCCCTATACCCTGCCGATCGGCGACCCGATGGTCAGCGAACCGGTGGGCGATTTCCTGGGCCGGATCGACCCCGAAGGCGACACCGACTGGATCCGGGTCGATATCAGTGAGCCCGGCAACTACACGTTCCGCGCCATCGGCCTTCCCGACAATCCGGATGACCTGAACCTGGACGCCCTGTTCGACCTGTTCGGCGCCACCTGTGTGCGGGTGTTCAACCCGGGCGGCGACCTGATCGCCGAGGCCGAGAACCCCGCTGACCTGTTCGGGGATCCGGCTGGCCCCGGGGGGCCGGGCGACGACGATGACGACGATGACGATGATGGTCCGGGCGATATCCGCTGGCCGGACCTGCCCCCCGGCCCGGCATGGGGGCTTGGCGATCCGCATCTGTTCACGCTGGACGGGGTCGGCTATGACTTCCACGCGGCCGGCGAATACGTCATGACGCGGGCCACCGATGGCAGCGCGTTCCAGGTACAGGCGCGCATGGCCCCGGTGGGCGAGAATGTGACCGCCAATATCGCCGCTGCGGTGCAGCTGGATGGCGCGGCGGTCATGGTCGATGCCCGCGGGCAGAACCCGCTGACCGTGAACGGCGTCGCCACCTCGCTCGAGGATGGCGGCGTGCTCGACGTCGGCGGCGACAGCATCTATCGGCAGGGCGACAGCTACTTGCTGGTCCACACCCGCGACGGTTTGATGGAATCGGGCTACAGCGCCGTGCGGGTCGACATCATCGGCGACCGGGTCGATATCATCGTCGGCCTTGACAACGCGTGGCGCGGCAATGTCGAAGGGCTGCTGGGCAATTTCGACGGCAACCCCGGCAACGACATCGCACTCCCCGACGGCACCGTGCTGGACCGGCCATTGCGCTTCGAGGATGTCTATGGCAACTATCGCGAGGCGTGGCGCGTCAGCACCGAAGAGCAAAGCCTGTTCGCGTATGCCGATGGCGAAGGGCCGGACAGCTTCTACCTGCCCGATTATCCCACGGCGATGATCACCCTTGATGATTTCGCCCAGGACCTGCGCGATGCCGCCGCCGCGCAACTTGAGGATGCAGGATTGGAGCCCGGGACGCTGGCTTTCAACAACGCACTTCTGGACCTGCTGCTGACCGGCGATGAAAGTTACATCGGATCGGCCCAGACCGCGCAGGAGAAGGTGGACACCCGCCCCGAGGAATCGGCCGCGCCTTCGGTCCCCGAAGTGGCCGGCGGCGGACTGGAGGGTCTGGTCACATTGTCGGGGCGGCTGGTCGATGTGGGCGGAGATGGACTGAGCGGGGCGACAGTGACCTTCCAGGCCACGGGGCGCAGCGTGAACCTGACCCGCCACACGCGCGATGGGGACGAGTTCGGCTTTGATATGCTGCCATCGGGGGGCGGCGGACGGCTGGAAGCCATGCGCGCCTATGACCAGTCCGAGGATGGCCGACCCTCGGCGCTCGATGCGCTGGACGTGCTGCGCCTTGCCGTAGGGTTGGCGCCCAGCTTCGGTGACGCTACGCCCGAAGCGTTTATCGCCGCCGATATCAACCGCGACGGGCAGGTGACGGCACTCGACGCGCTCGAAGTGCTGCGCTCTGCGGTCGGCCTGGTCTCGGAGAACGCACCACAATGGGTGTTCGTGGACGCGAACGCCGATCTGTCGCAAACTGTCGCCGGGCGCCACGCCGTCAGCTACGACACCGGTGTCCAGATCGATGGCTTCGATGCGGACATGGGCGGGTTTGACATGAAGGGCATCCTTCTCGGCGACATGAGCGCTTTCGCCTGAGGCAGCGCCGCCGCGCGCCACACACCGGTTCCGGTGTCCGCAGCGATCCCGGAACCGGGCTTCGCCCTGAGCCAGAATCGTCTGTGCCCGGACAAGGGCAAGCACGCGCTGCGTGAACGCCCGGAATGCGCGCCACGCAGGATCGTGGCAGCGGTCACTCCGTCGGCGCGGTCACCTGTGCTTGCCGAAACGTCACGACGCAGACCACAGTTCAGCGCTGTTTGAGGCGAAGGCACTAGCCCCAGCGCTCTTGTCACATCAGGATCAATCGCGGCAGCCGCCCCGGGATTGTTGAACCGTCATCGGAAACGCATGCGGCAGGTGCCTGCACGGGCGCCCCCTACCCTTCGCGCACCGCCTGAAACCGCGCTTCCTGCCGGGCGGTCCAATGCACGGTCACGGTCACGCCGTCATCGTCCGGCATTTCAGCCTTGACCACGCCCTGTTCATGCAGCCAGGCGCGGGCGCGGCCTTCGGTGTGGGCCAGCGTCAGAGTCGCATGGCGGCGTTCGCCGTCCAGTTGCGCGCCGATGGCGTCATATAGCGGTGCCAGCCCGTCGCCGTTCAGTGCCGATCCGGCAATCACGCGCGGGTCGCGCGCGGCGCGGCCCTCGACGGCGACGCGGTCCTCGGGGACCAGCAGGTCGCATTTATTCCACAACTCGAACAGCGGCACCGCGTCGGACACGCCCAGGTCCGTCAGGATTGCCGCGACATCCGCCGCCTGTGCCTCGGTCTCGGGGTGGGCGATGTCGCGGACATGGACGATCACATCGGCCTCAAGCACCTCTTCCAGTGTGGCGCGGAAGGCCGCGACCAGCTGCGTTGGCAGGTCCGAAATGAAACCCACCGTATCCGACAGGATCACCCGCCCCGCGCCGGGCAGGTCCACCGCGCGCATGGTGGGGTCCAGCGTGGCGAACAGCATGTCCTTGGCCAGCACCTCTGCCCCGGTCAGGCG
>SKKS01000196.1 GCA_007123625.1 Paracoccaceae bacterium | reverse complement strand
GGCGGTCATCAGCGCGATGCCTTCCAGCCCGGAACATTGCCGCGCGATGTGCACGAAAAACCCTTCGGCGCCGAGGATATATGCTGCGGGATCGGCCTGCGCATCGGGGGTGAAGAACGAGAGCGTCAGAAAGACCGCGTCAAAGGTCAGCGCGGTCAGGAACTGCCAGTCCCACAGCGGCAGGATCACGTCGGCCACATCCGGCACGGCCGCGGCCACCAGAAGGATGACCAGTGGCGCATAGCGCTCGGCCTGCAACCATCGACCCAGCGCTCCCAGCGGCATCAGCAGCGCAAGGCCGGTCACACCCGCCAGCACCAACCCTGCCAGCCATGGATAGAGTGCCAGATGGAAAACATCCGTCAGGTTTCCCGGGCCGCCCAGGATCGCGGGCATAAGGATCAGCCCCACGCCCGCCAGATGAACACCCCACAAAAGGCCGGTGCGCCGCCCGTGCGGGGTGGCCAGTTCCACCAGCCGCGTCCAGGCATCAGGCCGCGCCAGAAAGAACAGTCCGAAAGCCGCAAAAGCCACGATTGCCCGCCCCACCATGGTGCGCAGGAACTGGCAGACCCCTTGCGCGTCGGTCAGGTAGCAATCAACGGTCGCATAAAACTGATAGACAACGGCAATCGCCACCACCTCGATCAGCAGCACAGCGGCGACGAAAAGGATGCGCATTCTGGCTCTGGTCAAGGGCCGACTTCCGCTTGGGTGCAGAACGCTAACCGCGCCGCTGACAGAAAAACAAGGGTCTTCTCCTCCTGAAATCCAGACAGGGCGCGGGATGTCGGCAGCTGGCAGGTTCAGGCGGCGGCGAATTGGGCCTTCCTCCCTCGCACATAGTTGAGCAACGGCGCAAGCCAGCGCTCGTCCTCATCCAGCGCCATGCCCATAAGGTCTCTGGTGGATAGTCAGGACACAGGGGGCTGCACAGGTTCTGGTACATGACGCCCGCGGCGTCGCGGTCCGGCAGCCCGCAGCCGGGCCCGTTGCCCTGCCCGGCCTGCCAGCGGATGCTGGCGGCCGCGCGGCTTGCTTCGCACTAGGTATGGGTCAAGGCCAAGCGCCCAGCCTTCTCACGGGAACAGCTCCGCCACGGTTTCCTCACCGATGGCGAAGCCGGTGCTGGCGCCGGTGCCGCTGGTCACCATGACAAGCCGCACATCGGGGTGCGGCGCGTCGCGGAACGCGGCCACATTGGCCGAGGAATAGCTGCCCGTCCAGCGCGCCGTCACCGCGACAGGGCGCGCGCCGAAGACGGCGGCGAATTCGGACAAGATCATGCCGTCCACCGCCTCCGATCCGAAAGGGTCTGGCGTGGGACCGTAATGGTGGGAATCGCCCAGCACCAGCGACCCGTCGGCGCATTGCACCGCGATCATGTGGACGCCATTGGCCAGCAGGTCGGGCTGTTCCGCCCGAAGCCGTTCGCGCAGTGCCGCAGCCTGCGGCAGCCCGGCAAAGCCGCCATAGCGCAGAAGGCTCAGGTCGGTCAGCACCCCGGCGCGCAGCCGGAACCCCGGATCGGCCAGCCGCAGCATCTGCAACTTGCAGCGCGTCACGCGGCGGGCCTTGATACGGTCGGCGTAAAGCCCGGTCAGATCGTCGCCGGGGCAGACCACCACACGCGCCGCCCGCACCGGCCCGGCACTGGTTTCCACCACCGGGGGCGCGATGCCGGTGACGGCGGTGCTGAGCCGGAACTCAACCCCGTAGCTCCGCGCCAGGTGGTTGGTGAGTCTCGGGATTGCAAGGGGCGAATCCACCCGCACCTCCTGTGGGCTGTAAAGCCCACCCTCCATGACGTCGGCGTCGATCTCGGGTTGCAGGGCGGCCAGTTCGGTGCGGGTCAGAAGGCGACAGTCCTCGGCCTGGCCGTCCTCCACAAAGACCTCGAGCAGCGCCATAGCCTCGTGGCGGCGGGCGACCAGGATGGTGCCGCGATGTTCCACCGCGATTCCGGCGGCCTGCGCCACCTCGACCCAGACATCCCTGCTACGCGCGGCGCGAGCACGGTCCTGCCCAGGGGCTTGGCCAGTGACGACCACAAAGCCGAAGTTGCGCACACTGGCGCCATTGGCCTGCGCGTCGCGGTCGATGACCACTACGCGCAGCCCCCGGCGCGCGGCGGTCAACGCATGGGCAAGGCCCAGGATGCCCGCACCGACGACCGCCAGATCAAACATCCGTGCCTACCACGGCAGCGAGAAGGTCTTGATGTCGGTGTAGGTTTTCGTCGCTTCGATCACACCTTCCTTGTCGCCGTTGATCCCAGCTTTGATGCCGCCGAAGTGCGACATCTTGGTCCGGTAGCCGGGAATCTCGCAACCGACATTCCCCAGGCGGCATTCCGCTCGACGCCAAGGTCGCCCAATGAGGCCCGCCGATCAAGCATCATTTTCCCCGAAGGGTGTCTGCGGTTGTGGAAACACCCGGAACCGACTCGATCATGCAGCGATCCCGCGATACTCTTGGCTTGGTAACGGGGTTTCCCGGTGTGGCGGACAGACTTTGGCAAGCATGCAGACCAAGTTCGCGCTTCGCACCTGGTGCCGCGTGATCGAAGTCAAATCTCTCAACTGCGGCATCGTGGTATTTGGCGGCGGTATCCTTGCGCATCAACGGAGTGTCCTGATGTTCTCTCGTCGCTCCCTGCTGTTGATTGGCGGCGCCCTCGGACTCGCTGCCGGAGGAGCGTACATCCTCACAGTCGGCTGGTCCTGGCAGCGCGACATGCAGACCATTGAGGCGCGACTAGCCGAAAGCGCGCGCGTGATCCATACAAGCTTCGGCCCTTTGGCCTATGCCGAAGGTGGGCAAGGCGCGCCGGTGCTGGCGATCCATGGCGCCGGGGGTGGGCATGATCAGGGGGTGCTTCTGGCGCAAGCCTTCCTGCCCGAGGGCACACGCTGGATCGCACCCTCGCGTTTCGGCTATCCGGGATCGGCGCTGCCTGCCGACGCTTCGACTGCTGCGCAGGCTGATGCCTTTGTCGAATTGCTGGATGGTCTGGGGATCGAGCGCGTGACAGTCGTCGCCATGTCAGGCGGCGTGCCCCCGACATTGCAATTCGCGATCCGCCACCCCGAGCGCACAAACGCGCTGATCCTGCTGTCGCTCGCTCCCTATGCCCCGCTAACAGCCGAGGAGCAGGAATTGCCGGTTCCGATCTGGCTGTATGATGCGCTCTTTGCCACTGATCTGCCGCTCTGGGCACTCTCGCGCCTTTCCCCTCGCGCGCTGGCACCGGTCTTCGATGCCCGGCCAGAGTTGACCGCGCAGATGACCGCCACTGAGGCCGCCTTCCTTGACGCGATGATCGCGGCCTTCCTGCCAGTCACCCAGCGTCGCGCCGGGCTGGCGAACGAGGGCGCTGCGATCGACCCCGCCTTTTCCATCGACCCGACGCAGGTCCGAACCCCGGTCCTGATCATCCATGCGCGCGACGACCGACTCACCCCCGTCGCCACCGCGACCTTCACCGCTGCAGCCATCCCCGGCGCCGGGACGCTGTTCTTCGATACCGGCGGCCACTTGCTGTTGGGACACCATGAGGCGGTGCGCCAGCGCGTTGCCGAGTTCCTCGCCATCCACATCCCTGCGAAATCAGAGTGACAGCCCCCATTCAGGACCTTGCCCGTTGACCCTTCTCAAAGTCATTCTCCTTTCGATTGCGGCGTTGCTGCCGGCCGCCACAGCTTTCGGCCTCTGGGTCCATTCCCGTGATCAGGCGCAGATGCGCGCGGTCTGGTCGGCGCTGGAGGCGGAGCACGAGGACGATCCGCCGCGCTACGACCCGGCGATGGTGGCGGACCTGCCCGAGATCG
This sequence comes from Paracoccaceae bacterium, assembly GCA_007123625.1. Classification (GTDB taxonomy): domain Bacteria; phylum Pseudomonadota; class Alphaproteobacteria; order Rhodobacterales; family Rhodobacteraceae; genus Rhabdonatronobacter. The sequence continues at coordinate 662 of SKKS01000196.1, read as the reverse complement.
CGAGGCGCTACTTCGCCCGCGCCATCGAGCCCGGCACACCCCTGCACCGCATGGTCCGGCTGGAGATGGAGGGCAGCTTCATCATGAACGGCACCCCCATGCCGATGACCGCGCGCCAGATCCTCGCCCCGCCCGCGCAGGGTTTCGTCTGGCAGGCCGAGGTGGGAGCGGGGCTGATGCGTTTCGCAGGCTCGGACGGATATCACCGCGCGCAGGGCCGCGAGGAAAGCTGGACCAAGTTCTGGCTGCACGGGTTGATCCCGCTGGCGCGCATCGGCGGGACCGAGGATCACGCCCGCGCTGCCGCGACGCGGGTCATGTTGGAAGCCGTCTGGGCCCCCGCAACCCTGCTACCGCAGTTCGGCGCGGAATGGGTACAGACCGGCCCGGACAGCGCGGAAGTGCGCTTTGCCGATGTGCAGGGCGTCGAGCCGATGCAGATCACGCTGGATGCCGCAGGCAACCCGGTCGAGGTCTGGGCCCTGCGCTGGACCGATGCCAACCCCGAACGCGTCCACCGCCTGCAACCCTTCGGCGGGCGGATGCTGGAGATGGCGCGCCATCAGGGGTTTCTGGTCCCCGCGCGGGTGGAGCTTGGAAACATGTGGGGCACGCCCGACTATGCGCCCTTCTTCCTCGCCACCATCACCCGCGCGGAGTTC
>SKKS01000153.1 GCA_007123625.1 Paracoccaceae bacterium | reverse complement strand
GATGCCTTTCTGGTCCGGCAGCCCGACGGCACCCTGGAACTGCGTATCCTGGGCCTGCCCGGCAAGCGCCTGACGGTTGCGGACGGCCACGGGAGTGACGACAGCCGTGTTCAGCTGATCGTAAATCATGGCCAGAAAACCGTCTGGGAGGTGACTTTCCCGGATAATTCCGAAGGTTGGCCGACGCTGACCAATCATCCACACACGACCGAGTTCGACCGGGACCTGTCGATCACCATCGACGTCGGCGAGACGACGCAGACCATCGCCGCGAAGGTGGCGTTCGACGGCGAAGGGTCCGTGAACATCGCCGGGACACTTCAGAACCTGCGCGATGCGGTCAATGGCGACGATGCGCTTGTGAACACTGTCACGGCGTCGTCCGATGGCAACGTGCTCCGGGTTGTCGCCGAAGCGGTCGGGCCGGACAGCTTCACGGTGACCGCCGCCACCATCGAGAAGAACGGCGTGCAGCAGGTGACGGACGTCGCCTTCAGCACCAATGCCGACGACTATTACAACGGTGGCATGCTGCGGGTGGAGATCGCGGGCGTGGAGATCGAGGCCGCCATGGTCGCCGGGAACCCGGCCGCCTCTGTCGCAGCATTGAGGGCTGCGGTGGAAGACGCCAGGCTTGAAGACTTCACGCCGGCAAGCGCGGCCTCTGTGACACGCGTTTCGGAGGCGGGCAACCTCAGTCTGGAATCCACAAATACCGCCGGTACAGAAGTAACCATCGCGGTGAATGGGGTTTCATGGCGACCTGATCTGGAAACCAGCGATGTCGACCCGGTGCCCGGCTCGTTGTTGTTAGGCGACGGGCGAAGCGCCCTTGATCTGCATGTTGACTCGACACTCGGCAGGCATATCGAACACTTCAATTCACAGTTTGCCGGTGTCGCCACCATGGCATTCGACGCGGACACGCAAAGCCTGACGATCGCGACAGTCGATGACGGCCTGTCGCAATCCGTAACGGGTTCCTACTACTTCCAGTCCGGCGAAGCCTTGCTGTCTTTCAACAACGTCGACGTTTCCGGAGTGGATGCGACCTACACCCCGACCGTGAACAGCGTTGCGCTGGCGGTGGTCGAATCCGTGGAACTGAGCGAGGGCGGGCTGCGCCTGGTCGCAGCCACCGAGGCGGTTGACCCGCTTGATGCGCGCGGTGCGCTGGATTTCGCGGGCGAACTGCAGCAGTCGGTCGTATCGCTGGACGGCGGTGCGAACTACGGTTTCTTCACGGACGGAACCGATCTGTCCGGCACCGACCGGGGGACCGCAGTCTATTATGAAGGTGGCAAGGTTTTCCTGACCATCGATCAACTGGACTCCGAAGGTGGTATTGCCCAGTCGCGGACTGTGTCCACAGATATGGCCGAAGGGCGTGGCAGTTCGCTTCTGATTGGTGGGGACTATGCCCTGACGCCGGATGTGACCCACGTTAACTTTCCGAACCCGTCTATTCTTTTCGGCGATGACAGCGGGATCTATTGGGTGTCGGGTGTCAACCTTGCCGATTTTCTCGTCACGCTGAATGAATCGCCGCTCGTCAATTCCGCCACGCTTCTGACAGACGGGCCGGATGCCGGAAAAGTACAGATCTTTGCCGCTGACGGCGTCGAGATCAAAAGCTTCAATGGCTCTTGGTACACGTTCCCGGTCGATGATCGCCCGGATGGCTTCGATATCGGCGCCCTGAACAATGAGATCATTCCGTCGATGTCAGCCGCCGGCGCGACGACGCAAGCGCTTGTCGATGCAATCAACGCGCAGATCGACGACGGCGAAGGTGGCGGCGACCTTGCCGGTGTCCTGCAACGGGCCGAGATCGGTGAAGGCGGCATCATCGTGCTGACAGCGGCCACGCCCGGCAAGGACACCTTCCGCGTGGACGATGTCCGCCTCGATTACGACGGCGTGCAGCAGATCGCGACGCTGCGGCTGGATGCGGACGCGACTTATACCGACTATGTGGGCGATACCGACGCCGACCGGTTTGCCGATGTCTACTTCCATGGCGGCAAGGCTTTCGTGGACATCACCACCCGCATCGCAGATGGGGACGGGTTCGTCGACGGCGAGACCATCACCATTGAGGCGGACATGGGCGAGGGTTCCCTCCACACAGCCCAAAACATCAAGGCCGCAATAGAGGATCAGACCGCCAATTCGCCCGCTGAAGCGGCGCGGGTGACCTTCGGCAATGGGCTGAGTGGTGAGACCTTGGTTGTCGATTCCAGTTTTCCATATAAAGCATTCCAGCTGGAATTTACCATCGATGGCGGCGAAGGCCCCGCGGACTTCCAATTGATTGCCTCTTCGGAATTCAATAACTTCAGTATACGGCTCATTGAGATAGACGGAGCTTCGGACTATCTCCTATCGCCCTCATCCCCTGTTGGGTTGACGCTTCAGCAATTCGTTGATGCCATCCAAATAGGTGCAGACCAAAACTATGCAATCGCAGAGAAGGTCAACGCACTTGTTTCTCTGAAGCTGGTAGATGGTCAGATCGTTCTCGAAAGCCGTGAAGCGGGTGCGGACATCACGTTGGGTGCGCAGATTACGGTTGACGACATCGGCCTGCTTCATGAAGCAGATCATTCGGACAATGGCAGCAACTTCACGGGACAGGGTGCCGACGGAGTGAGCGGCCCGCTTGCCGGGATCATTGACGCGGTTGAGGTTGCACAGGACGGCACACTGACCCTGACCGCCGCGGGCACGGCGCGCGAAAGCTTCGCCGTCAGCGATGTGCGGCTGGATTACGAAGGCGTCACGCAACTGGCGACGGTCACGCTTGATGGAGCGGAGAGCTACAACCGCTACAGCTTCGCCGATGGCGAGGGCCAGGCCGTCACCATCCGCGACGGCGCGCGACCGGACGTGTATTTCGACGGCGGCAAGGTCCATCTGGAAATCACGCCAGACGGTGGCGATCCGATCGTGATTTCGGCCGCAATGGCGGCGGCCAGATCGGCGATTGTGAATATCGCACTGCCCTCGACTGCAGCTGCTGACAGTTCAGTTGCAGGCAGTGGGCCGCTCATATTCTTTTTGTTCAATGGCGTTGAAATCCATGTCGCGATCGAACCAAATGAAACTCTCGGCGGCCTACGGGCCAAGATCGAAGCCTCAGAGGGGATTGCCGCCGCGACGTTGGTGGGCGACACACTTCTTATCGAGGCCGACACAGGGATCGACGGATTCTATTTTTATGGCAATGGAGTCACTGTTGACGGGGTAACCCTAAGCTATTTCGAACAAGCAATTGGAGTAGATGGCGCCCAGGAAACAACCCAGGCCCTGCGCGATGCGGTCAATGAGGCGACGGGCGAAGGCGGGCTGCTGGAAGGCATCGTCGCCGTCGGCGGGGCCACGGGTACCGGCACCAACATCACGCTGGAGGCGGCCAAAACCGGGGTGGAAACCTTCGCGGTCAGTGGTATCCGCATGGACTACCAAGGCACCAACCAGATCGCGACGGCGGATTTCAGCGGGTTCAAAGAGTTCGAGGGTGGCACGGTTGCTCTGTCGCTGGACGGAACCGACGCCTATGGCACACCCAACGGCACGCCGATCAGCTTTGCCGCGGCTAACGTCACCGACATGGTCGCCGAAATCCAGACCGCCATCGACGGGACCCAGACCGAAGCCATTCCTGCGGAAGTGCGGCTTGGCTCGGGGCTGACCGGAAACGAGATAATTGCCTACGGTTCGTCGGGTTATATGTTTGGATATTTCTTCGTCGAGGTAGGGGAGACAAGAACGACCTATTACTATGAAGCTTCCGGAGAGGGCTATTATGTACGCATGGAAGGTAGTCCCAATCTATTCGACGACCAGTCTGTCGGTGGCAGCCCGACGACACTTCAAGGCTTGGTGAGTTTCCTGAACGGTGCGGTCCTCTCCGATGACAGTCAACTACTCGTCCTGTTTTCGGTTGAAGACGGCGCGATTGTCATGCGGCCGCGTGATGCAGAGGCCGACGCAACGATCGGACTCAAGATCAATCTTGATCAGTTGGAGAACGTCGGAGAATACTTCAATTTTTCCGATCCTGCCGGCTACCACACCGACACCGGACAGCCGGGCGAGAACACCCCCGGCAGCCTGACCGGGCTCATCAGCACGGTCACGGAAGACAACGGCGTGATCACGCTGACCTCGGCCGACAATGTGCGCCAGCAATTCACCGTCACCACGGGCACCGCCACGGAAGAGGGGGAGGTGCAGATCGTCGAGCTAAGCTTCTCGGGCAATGACACCGATTACTTCGCATCGGCGAATGACACAGCCGCCAGCCACGGGAAGCTTTCGCTGAAGGTCGATGGCGAGACCTATACGGTGGACATGGCGGATAGCAGCGCGGTCACGCTCGATGCGCTGGAAGCGGTGTTGAACGACCAGCAGACCGGCCTGAACGGCGAGGTTGTCACCGTCAGCCGTAACGGCACGACATTTACCTTCACGGGCCAGGTCAGGGGCGACGATCTGGGGGTCTCGGCCAGAACGTCAGAGGATGGAACCCTTCAGGTCACCACGATCCAGATCACTGAAACGCTGGACGTGCGCGACGTGCGCCTGACGATCGATGGCCAGACCTTCACCAGTAACAAGGTCAGCCAGGCCGACATGCTGGCGGATTTCCGGGGCCAGATCGTCGATTTCGTCGCAGATGAGGCGAACGAAGGCAGCAGCCTTTCTGCGGCCATCGCCGCCGACGGCGTCGTGATCGACAACGACGGCGATCTCGTCATCACCGGCAGGTTCAGCGACCGTCCGTTCGCGGTGTCGGCACCGACCCGGAACGAGATCGACATGAACGGCGGTAACGACACGCAGGAAGTTGCGGTCACCTTCACCAACCAGTTCCTGAACAACCTTCAGACCGGCGATGAGCTGATCTTCGATCTGGGTGGAAACAAGGTTGCGGTCACCATCGAAGCAGGCACCAATGCCGCGCGGATGGCGGCAATCGAGCAGGCGCTGGAAGGGTCCGCGCGGGTATCTGACGCTATCGTGGACGGAAACACGGTCACCATGACAGCCGCCGGGTTTGGTGACTCCTATCTCGGGACCGTGACAGTCGACGGCACCGCAACGCTCACCATCCTGCTCAATGACGCGGTACCGCAAGTCGGCACCATCCTGATCGAGGAAACCCGCGCAGGCGAGATCACGTTCCTCGATGACAGCTTCGAAACTGTCGGAACCGAATTCTCGATCCTGGCGGTAGATCCCGACTTCAATGTCGATCTGGGCAGTGATGTCTGGATCACCCAGGACGCGCGGGACGATATCGATCAAGGGGTGACATTCGTCAATCCGGGCCTGAACTCTGGCGATGACGCGGGCTTCTTCGGGGATGCGCCGCTGACGGGCGCTGTCGAGAACGGCACATTCAACCACAAGGGTGTGTTGCAGTCCGTCGCCAATCCGGAATATGGTTATGTCGCCACATCGGGCTCTGCACTGTTCGATTCAAACAACCTCACTGTCGGCGATCCCGTCTTCTTCGGTGACGATCCGCTCAGCGGAACGATCGATGGTGACGGCGGCTTCAACGGCGAGGGCATTCGTCAGAGCTTCGCCAATCCCGGCGATGGCCATGTCGGCCAGAACGGGTCGGTGCAGGGCGCGACCGGCAATGGCGATGGGACCTTCTTTGGTGACCCCGAACAGGATGCGGGCACCAGCGAAGGCGGCATCCGTCAGAGCTTTGCCAACCCCGGCGATGGGTATGAGGCTGCAACAGGGTTGCCGCTGGACAATGCCACGGGCACGACCGAGGGCAATGGCGACCTGTTCGGCTCCGATCCGGGTGTCTTTACCGAGAGCGGTCTGCGGACAACTTTCCTGAAGGGCGGTACGGTGGCCGAGCCGGAGGATACGAACGCGGACGGGACGCTTTATGTCCTCAACCGGGATGATCGGGACCTGACGACCCTTACCGGCACGACGTCCGAGGACGAGGGTGCTGAGGCCGGAAATACGGAGCTTGACGGCAGTGCCATCGACAACACCAAGGAAGGGTTCGACCCGTTCGACTGGGGTGATGGCTTGGGCGAGGGTGAGGTGCTTTCCCTGCCCAACGGCAATACCGAGGCGGATGTCATCCACAACTTTCAGGTCGACAGTGATATGATAACCCTCGAAGGGGCGCTGTTGGCCAGCACATCCTGGGGCGATGTGGAAAAGGGGACGGGTGAGTCGGATTCGTTCAATCTTACATCAAACGAATTCGCTCTCGTGGACGCCTTTACAAGCACGCTGGGCGTGTCCGAGCTCGGCAATGCCGCTTCGGTTGCTGCGCTCCTGAACGATTTGTTTGACTTCAAGGGTTTCGACAATAGCATGCTGAACACTTCGATCTTCGCGGTCACCGCGTCGGATGACGACAGCGTCACAGCGATCTGGGCGCATCAGCAATCCGCGGTGGATGACCCTACAGTGGAATCCGGGGAGCTGTTCAAGCTGGCGACGGTCAACACGCTCAACGGATCGTTCGGCCTTGATAACTTCGACATCCTGCAGGCGAATGCTCAAATAACCTGACCGTGGTCGGCGCGGTCCATTGTCGCCGCTCCGGCCCCGCTGCCGCCGCAGCACGGCAAAACCATCAGGCGCCGCCGGTTGCGATCCGGCGCCGCCGCCCACTCACAGACCATTTCAGGACCGCACCCTGAACAGCGAGGCGCAAGAATTGCCCAAGTCGTGGATTTTTCTGAACCATCATGTCGCTTTGCCGGAGCGACAGCGGGCGCGTGGGCAGTGCCCGGTTTGAATGCTGTCATGGTCAAGGGATAGCGCGCATGGCTCGCTCGAACACCACAAAGCGCAAAGCGCCGCGCAAGGCCAAGCTGGCCAAGGCTGTACTGCGAACAGGTGTCGCCGCCGCCGCAGCTGCCCGGCCCGACATGCAGGCCGCCCTGGCGCGACGGCAGAGAGTCGATTTCCGTGATCCCGTGATGCGCCATGCCGCCATGCGGGCCAAGGGGATCGGTCTGTGTGCCTTTCTTGTGTCGCTGGCTGCTTTCCAGCGTGGACTGGGTGTCACATTTCACTACGAGCGCGCAAGCAGCGATCCACACTTCTCAGAAGCAAGGATGCAAGGCGGTCGCGGCGAAATATTCAGCATCAGCGACGGCGTTCGGAGCCATACATTTTCGCGGACCATGGGCGACCGGATCAGCGGGACCGCCAATGCCGTTGCCGACGACAAGCATCTCACGAAAAGCGTGCTGAACCGCGCCGGTGTCCGGACGCCAGAAGGCATCGTGGTGGAGCGTGGGCAGACGGTCTTGATTGAACGGTTTCTGGCCCTGCACCCTGAAAAACACTTCGTCGTGAAACCCGAAACCGGCTCGCTTGGCGAGGGGGTCGAGGCTGATATTCCCGCCGGGTCCGTCATGGCCGCCGCTGCCCGGCACGAAACGGGCCGTGTCATCGTGGAAGAATACATTCACGGACGCGAAGTTCGTGCCACGGTCGTCGGGGGGCAATGCGTGGCCGTCTCCCTGCGTCTGCCCCCTACCATCCTTGGCAATGGCCGAGAAACCGTTGCGCAACTTATCACGGAATTGAACGCGTCCGCACGGTCGGATCCCTATTGGGATGGCCTCACCGATGAGGACATGATCAGGCCCTATCTCTCGTTGCAGGGCTACAATCTTGACGGCGTCGTTCCCGCGGGTACGACGGTCCGACTGTCGAACACGTCTTACGGCGTGCAGCATGAAGACGTGACCGATCGGATCGGTCCACGGGTGAAGGCAATCGCCGTGAAGGCCGCGCAGGCGATCGGCCTGTCCCTCTGTGGGTTAGATGTGATCGTAACCCCGGATGGGGAACCGGTGGTGCTTGAGGTCAATCAGCGGTCCTACATCGGCATGCACAGCTTTCCGTGCAGCGGACCCGGGCAGGGGAATGTTGTCGCCGAGGCCATCATCGACGACTATTTTCCCGATACCATCAGCAATCGCACCCACCCCGGTCTGGTTTTCGACTTCGGCGCTGTGCGTACGGCCATGCAATCCATGCAGATTGGCACCGTGTCCCTGCCGGTGATCGGTGCCGATTGGCGAGTGATGCGCTTTGTCGAAAAGGGCATCACTGCCCGCACTCTGGTCAAGATTTATGAAGCTGCAGCTCGAGTTGCGGGCGTGTATTTGGTCAGCGCGCCACGCGTCGAAGGCGGCTTTGACCTTTGCCTCACCTATGCGCCCACAAACCTGCGCCGCATGCTTCAGGTCTTGCCGCCCCAGTTTCGCAAGAGCCTCGCGACGCGCGCGCAGGAGATTGGAATGTGATCCAGGCACCGGTTACTCCCGCGACACCCGAGCGGAACAGATATTGCCAAAGAAGGGTTTAATCAACTTCAGGGGTGTGTGTTTACGCACACATTGCCTTGGTGCGTTCGGTACATCAGCCTGAAGGTCACGGTTGGCGAGGGCAGTTTTCAACGCCCGGTCCCAGTTGGAAGATGCGATGTGGAGCAGTTCGGAGGTCTCGTAATGGTCGGCAAAATACATGCAGAGCGGTTTTCATGATTCCTGTGCGACAAGACACGCATTGCGACTTGGGCTGGAGCCGTGCTGTCGGTTTTGGCTTCGCCCGTTCGGTCACAACGGTAGCCGTTGCAACATCCGAGATTCCGCGCGTGGCGCAGGTGATGCCGGTTGTGTTCCGTAAACGTGACAATCGATGGGAAACCGTGGCGATCATGGGGCTTGCCGACGGCTCCAATGCTTATGTGTCAGGCGCGGGGCGGTGGCGCGCGGCCTTTGTTCCGGCCTTGCTCAGGGTTTATCCGTTCTGCATTGATGATCTTGGCGCGCTTTCGGTCTGGGACGGTTTCTCGCCGGACGAGCCAACAAAAAAGGGCGTGGAGCCTTTTTTCGAGAACGGCACGCTCACAACGCGCCTGTCGGAAACGCAACACTTTCTTGGTGTTGTAGCGGCCGGAATTGCTTCCGCATGTCCGGTTCTGGAGAGTCTGGATGCTGCGGGCGTGCTTGTGCCGTGGCACTGTCCCGGCATAGAGGTGGCTTCGGCGCGTGACGACCTGTTCGCGCTTGATGCCCTGCGCTTACAAGCGCTTGATGATAAAGCTGTTTTGGCGCACTTTCGCGCTGGCGCGCTGCGCTGGCTTCATGCCCATATCGACAGTTTGCACCACTCTGAAACGCTGCAGACCCTGGCAAGCGACGTCGCTGACCCCGGACTGGCTGCGCCGCGCCGACCGGAAAAGTTTGACGATGCCGCCGACCTGCTGGCTGCCATATCCGCAGACTTGGGAGATGCCGAAGTATGAAGTTGCATGACAGGAAGCGTGACGGGCAAACTGCTTCCCCCGTATGCCTACCGGCGCGAAACGTGCTGACGGTATCGATTGCTGCACTGCTGCTGGCAGGGTGTGCGGACGCGCCGTCGGACATGACAGAAATGCGCGCGGCGATCACGACGCGGCTTGCAGAGGGGGCAACCGACGGGCGAGAGGGCGCGGCGGCGCGGGTTGCGTTGTCTCAGGGGTTCGGACCCGCGCTGGCAGCTGCGGTGCGTGCCAACGACGGCTATCGCGGAGCGCTGGCATTGGAACGCGAGGCGTCGGGTTTGATCGGTGTTGCCGCCAGCGTTCGTGCACCGCAACTCAGCGCCAATGCCGGGCTCGGTGGCGTTGTCACATTCGAGCGAGCTGCCGACACGACCTCTGGTTTGTCTGGTGGCGTGAATCTTTCGCAACTTGTTTACGATGGGGGCGGCTCGACGGCTTCAATAAATCGAGCCACAGCGCAGGCGCTGTCGGCGCAAGCCGGGCGTGAGGTGCAGGGCAACGAGATTGCCCTGAACGCGGCGCGCGCATGGGTGGATCTTTGGCAATACTCTGCGCGACTGAATTTGCTGCGCGCGCGTGTGGCAGAGACCGAAGGGCTGGTCGCCCAGATTGACCGGATGGCGACGACCGGGATGATCGACCGCGCGGCGCTGGACAGCGCGCGCCGAAAAATCGTCGATCTGAGCCTCGAAGAAACCCGTCTTGAGGCCTCCCGCGCCGAGGCTGGTCTGGCTTTCCAGCGATTTTTCAACAGTGCTCCGCGCGATGTTGGTCGTCCTGCTGATTTGATCAGCCCTGCACAGGCCCGCGCAATGGCGCAGAACTGGCAGAGTTCGCCGCTGCTGCAACGACAGGCGGCTGAGGCACTGGCCGCCCATGCCGCGGTGGGGGAAGCACAGGCCGCGTTTCGTCCGCAGGTTCGCCTGCAGGCAGGTGCGCGCGCGCCGATGGAGCGGGACGGAACCGCCGATATGAGTGTTGGCATGAGCCTTGAATACACGTTTGGCGACGGTGGACGGCGGCAGAGGCAGCTTGAATCAGCTGAGGCCCGCCGGGACGCAACCGAAGCACAGTTGACCGATGCGCAAAGGTCGCTCCAGTCCGAATTGGCTGTGTCGGTAGCACGTCTCGCATCGGCCGAACGGTCTGCGCCCCTGGTCGAGGAACGCTTGCGCCTGAGCCGGTCCGAGGCAGCAACGGCGCGCTCGCAGTTGCAAACGGGTCAGACGGACCTGCGCCAGCTCGTTGAAGCCGAACTTGAGACCTACCGCGCCGAGGATCAGCGGATTGCTTTGCAGGCAGAACGCCAGTTGCTGCTTCTGACAATTGCCTCGCGCACAGGCAGGCTTGGCGCAGTGATCGGCCTTGAAGACACGCTGGTACAGTGATGTGCGCGGACGTGCGATGAAGGGATACCGCACCAAATGGTGATGAAGAACGATTTGGACACGTCTGGGGACGCCGGGCGTACACTCAATGTCCCTGGTGTTGCCGCTAGCTCTGTTTCAGACGAAAAGGACTCTCGGGACGGGGCGGCCCAACCGGGGTACACTGCCATTGGCGCGGAGACCTCGCTGATCTTCGCTGTTCAGCACATCCTCGAGCAATCGGGCATGGCGTTCTCGGCAGGGGCGATCCGCGACCTGCCCGAACTTACCCGTGAGCAGTTTGACGCCCGCTCTGCAGTCTCCGGCCTGCGCCATGTGGGGTTCGAGGCGAGCTTTGGCGAGATGGCCACGACAAAACTGCGCGCGGGGCACTGTCCTGCGATCGGTTTTCTCAGCAATGGCGAGGCTGTGGTGGTTCTCACGGCTGATGGTGGCGACGACATCATGCTGCGCCGCTTTACCGCCGAGGACACGTTCACCGACGAGCGTGTATCGCGCAAGAACGGAGCCAGCCAGCTGAAGCCATTCTTTGTTCTGTGTCGCAAGGTTCATTCCGCGTCAAAGGCCAAAGGTCGCAATGACTGGTTCTGGGGCTCACTGCTTCAGGGACGATGGCTGTACTTTCAGGTAATCGTTGCGGCGGCGCTATCCAACTTTCTCGGGCTGTCCACGTCGCTGTTCATCATGGTTGTCTATGACCGCGTGGTTCCCAACGAAGCGATCGAGTCACTCATCGCGCTGACCATCGGGGTTTTGATCGCGCTAGGTTTCGATTTCGCAATCAAGACGATGCGGGCGCAATTCGTCGATCGTGCCGGGAAACGTGCGGATTCCCGCATGTCACGATTGATCTTCGACAAGCTCCTCGTTCTCAAGCTGGACGGCCGCCGCCAGAAATCCGGTGCGATGGCCAGCATCGTGCGCGAATTTGATACCCTGCGCGAATTCTTCACGTCGGCCACGCTCGTGGCCATCGTCGATCTGCCGTTCATTTTTCTGTTCATCTGGGTCATCTCGCTGATTGAAGGTCCACTTGCGCTGGTGCCGCTGATTGCTGTGCCGCTGGTGATTTTGGCAGGTCTTGTCATCCAGCCGTTCCTTGCCCGCATCACCAAAAGCTCGATGGAAAGCAACATGTCCAAGCAAAGCGTTCTTGTGGAAACGCTGAACGGGCTTGAAACTGTGCAGGCGACCGGCTCCGGGCGATTGATGCGTCGCCGCTTCGAGGAAGCGGCAGATGCGCAGTCCGATCTTGGCCTCAAGAGCCGGATGCTGTCACAGTTCGCGATAAACTCAGCCGCGTCGGTTCAACAGCTGGCGCAGATCGCGACCATTTTCTACGGCGTTTTCCTGATTCAGGATGGTACGATCACGATGGGCGCCATGATCGCTGCGGTCATCCTTGGTGGTCGTGCGCTCGGGCCACTGTCGCAACTGGCCTCGGCCATGTCCCGTGCCAATGGCGCGCGTGAAGCCTACCGTTCGCTTTCGGCGGTCATGAGCCCGGTCGATGGCGAAGCGGACAATGCCCGACCGCGCCTGAGCCGCCCCCATCTGGCGGGAAATGTCGATCTGAAAAATGTGACCTATACCTTCCCCGGTGCCAATGCGCCGATCCTCCGGGACATAACTCTGAAGATCCCCGCCGGTCAAAAAGTGGCTATCGTCGGGCGCATGGGGTCCGGAAAGTCCACGCTCGCAAGGCTTATCGCGGGTCTGATCGAGCCGAGTGAGGGCGCGGTTCTGATTGACGGGGTGGACCTGCGTCAGATCGACAAGTCGGATGTTCAGCGCAACCTGGGCGTGATGCTTCAGGAAACCTGGCTGTTCTCCGGTACTGTGAAAGAAAATCTTCAGATGGGGTTCTACGAATACAAGGACTCGCACCTACTCGAGATTGCAAGAGTATCGGGTGTTGACGATTTCGTGGCCGGTCATCCGCAAGGCTATGACATGGAGTTGCAGGAACGCGGCGAGGGGCTGTCCGGTGGCCAGAGACAGTCGATCAACCTGGCGCGTGCGCTTCTCCACGACCCCAACCTGCTGGTGCTGGACGAACCCACAAGCGCGATGGATACTGCGACCGAGAAAGCCGTGATCGACAGGCTTCAGGTTTGGACCGGTAACCGGACGCTGGTCATGGTCACACATCGAAACTCTCTGCTGCGCCTGGCCGAGCGCGTGCTTGTGATCGAACAGGGTGCGATTGTCGCCGACACCACGCCCGCGAAACTCATGGCGCAAGGTCGGTAAGGGACGGGATGATGGCGGAGACGGATTTCAGGGCTCTTTCGCGCGAAATGGCGGGCCGGGAGGGGCTTGCAGGCTCTATGGTGCTCGTCACGGTGCTTGGACTGGTGGTGCTGGCGCTTGTCTGGGCCAACTGGGCGGAGCTTGACAATGTGACGCGTGGAGAGGGTCGGATCGTGTCATCCGTACAGAATCAGATGGTTCAGACTGCCGAAGGAGGCGTGATCCTGCGCCGCTTCGTGTCGGAAAACACTGCGGTCACTGCGGGTGACATCCTGTTCGAGATCGACCCGATCGACGCCAGCAGCGAGCTGAACCGCCTGGGGCAGCGCCTCGCAGGGCTGGACATGAAGGAACTGCGCCTGCGCGCCGAAATCAGGGGCGAGGATTATGCAATCCCGGCAGACCTGAATGCCCTGTCCCCGCTCGTGGCCCTGACCGAGGAGAGTCTTTTTGCCGCCCGACGCGCTGAACTGTCAGGCCAGCTTGCGGTTCTGGAACAAAGGTTGCAGCAGCGCCATCAGGATTTGCGCGCCGCCGAAACAACGGTCGGCACGTCCGAACGCACCGCTGGTTTCCTGGAGCAGGAAATCGCGGTGGTAGAGCCGCTGGTGCGCGAGAACATCGCACCGGCTACGCGGCTTCTGGAGTTGCGGCGGCAGCTTGAACAGGTGCGTGGCGAGCGGGAACGCGGGCGCGTTTCGATCGAGCAGTCGCGATCGGGGGTGGTGGAGCTTGAAACCGAGATCGAGAACGCGCGCGCCAACTACAGTCTGCGTGCAATGGACGAATTGAACATGGTTGTTGCCGAATTGGGTGAATTGCGCGAATCTCTTCCACGCCTGCAGGAGCGCGTGACCCGCACGATCATCCGCGCCCCGATGGATGGCATTGTCAGTCGGTTGAACTTCCGCACGCTGGGCGGCTTCGTGAACACCGGCGACGTGATCGTCGAACTGGTTCCGACCGGCGAGGCGCTGATCATCGAGGCCCGGATCATGCCCCAGGACATTTCGCGCATCCGCCTGGATGACGCGGTGCGGATCCGGTTCTCTGCCTATGACTCCGCGCGCTATGGCACGGTGGACGGGCGCGTGATCCGCGTCAGCGCCGACGCGGTCGACGATGATCGCGGGACGGGCATGAGCCATTACCTTGTGGATGTGGCGATCGAAGGAACCCTGACGTTGGAGACCGGCGAGGGCGTCATCTTTATTCCGGGCATGACCGCAACGGTCGATGTGCTGTCAGGCAAGCGCACTGTGATGGAATATCTCTGGCAGCCGATCGCACGGATTCAGGAACTGGCGCTGCGGGACTGAACATTGACGGTATGTCAATTTGCAGGGCGCCTCGAAAAATTGCCCTGCCCGGTCCGCTGCGGCAGGAGTGCTGAGGTGTTGCGCGACTTGGGGTGTGACGATGGTGCCGATGGCGTGGCCTATGATCTGGCGCGCGGGTGCGTGGACCACGCAATCTGTGCGATGCCAATGCGATCACCGATCGGCATTGTTGCAACAAGGCGGCTTGAGGTGTGATACCAGCGACGAGAGGCTTTGACTCGGCGGGCGATTCCCTTTTGGTCCAGCGTGTGATTCATTTTTGCGAGGCAAGGAGGATCATCATGGCGGTCGAAATCACACGGGCTGAACTTTCTGCGCTGGACCTGCGCCGGGAAGCGGCGCGGGCAAAGGATGCGCGTGCCGCACGGCGGATGCTTGCGCTTGCACAGGTTCTGGAGGGCAAGTCCCGAACGGAAGCGGGTATCCGTCCGGTCTGACTTGCGTTGACTTATTGAGCCGTCCAGTTCCAGGGCATCAGTTCGTCGATATGGGGCATTTTGTGATCTGCGACGCGGGCGAGGACCCAGCGTAGCCATGCTTCGGGATCGACGCTGTTCATACGGCAGGTTTCTATGAGCGTGTAGGCGATTGCGGCAGCGTCGCCGCCTCCCTTTGACCCCATGAACAGATAATTCTTGCGCCCGAGTGCCATTGCCCGTTCATTCTGCCCATGTCGGCGAAGAGCGGGAAGTCCATTATCGTTGGCATCCCTATTTCAGCCTGAAGGTCTGTATCCGGCGAGTAGAGCAGCGCGCGACCGGGCGATTTCTCAAGGTGGAAGGCCCGACTGACGTTGTCGTCTCGATTCCCGGCTGGATGGTGGAGCCCCTCGCCTGCGCCGACATGAGCATTGGCCAGCCACAGGTTGATCTCACCGCTCTGTCGGAACTCAGGAGACTGGTCACG
>SKKS01000189.1 GCA_007123625.1 Paracoccaceae bacterium | reverse complement strand
TCGGCGTCCAGAATCCCTTTCAGGATCAGCGGCCCGCCCCACATTTCCTTGAGCTTCTCCACCTTCGCCCAGTCCAGTTGCAGGTCGAACTGCTCAGCCGTCCAGCTGGACAGCGACGCGGTGTTACCGACCCCCTTGGCATGGCCCACGATATTGCCAAAGCTGCGCCGATGCGTGCCCAGCATCTCCAGTCCCCAGCCGATCTTGGTCATCAGGTCAAGCACCGTGGCCGGGGTCAGCTTCGGCGGGGCCGAGAGCCCGTTCTTCAGATCCTTGTGGCGCTGGCCGAGGATCTGCAGATCCAGCGTCAGCACCAGCGCCGAGCAGCCGGCATCCTTTGCACGCTGGATCAGACGGCGGACGAAATCCTCGTCCTTCATCACATAGAGCTGGAACCAGAAGGGCTTTTTCGTCTTCCTCGCCACATCCTCGATCGAACAGATCGACATGGTGGACAGCGTGAAGGGCACGCCAAAAGCCTCGGCGGCCTGAGCAGCCAGAATTTCGCCATCGGCATGCTGCATGCCGGTCAGGCCCACCGGCGCCAGCGCCACCGGCATCGCCACCTCCTGCCCGATCATCGTCGCGGCGGTGGAGCGGCCCGACATGTCCACGGCCACCCGCTGACGAAGGCGGATTTTCGCGAAATCCGATGTGTTCTCGCGAAAGGTCTGTTCGGTCCAGCTACCCGACTCGGCATAGTCATAGAACATCCGCGGCACGCGGCGGGCATGGAGGCGCCGCAGATCCTCGATGGTGGTGATGACGGGCATGGTGGCTCCTTGGCTCGTTGTGTCTGTTCCGGGCCGGCCGTCGGACCGGCCGCAATCCTTATGCCTGCGGCGTGACCCCGGCGGCCAGCATCGTGGCCTGCACGGCGCGCGACCAGGCGGTGCGGCGGGCCTTGCGGGTTTCGGCAGGCATGGTGGGGGTGAATTGCCGCTCCAGCGCCCAGCTGGCTGCGAATGCCGCGCGGTCGCCGCAAATCCCCGCCTTTGAACCGGCCAGCCAGGCCGCGCCCAGAGCCGTGGTTTCCAGCACTTGCGGGCGGTCCACCGCGGCGCCCAGCACATCGGCAAGGAACTGCATCGCGTAATCCGAGGCACTCATCCCGCCATCCACCCGCAGCACCCCGGCGGCGGCATGCGCGCCCGAGCGCGCCCAGTCATCCAGCATCGCGCTGTGCAGATCCGCGGTCTGGAAGCCGACGCTTTCCAGCGCCGCGCGGGCCAGTTCCTCGGGCCCCGAATTGCGGGTCAGCCCGTAGACCGCGCCGCGGCAGTCGGGCTGCCACCAGGGCGCGCCGAGGCCGGTGAAGGCGGGAACCACGATCACCTCCTGCCCCGGATCGGCGGCATCGGCCAGGGCTTGCGTATCAGGCGCGGCCTTGATGATCTTCAGCCCGTCGCGCAGCCATTGCACCACGGCGCCGGCAATGAAGATCGAGCCTTCAAGCGCATAGGTCACCTGACCATCCAGCCGGTAGGCGATGGTGGTCAGCAGCCGGTTATGCGAGGGGACCATCTGCGCGCCGGTGTTCAGAAGCGCGAAGCAGCCCGTGCCATAGGTGGATTTCAGCATGCCCGGCTCGAAACAGGCCTGCCCGATCGTCGCGGCCTGCTGGTCACCGGCAACACCCAGGATCGGAATGGCGGTGCCGAAATGGGCGGGATCGGTGGCGCCGAAATCGGCGTTGCAGTCGCGGACCTCGGGCAAGGTCTCGATGGGCACGTCGAAGAGCTTGCAGAGCTCGGGATCCCAGGCGCCCTCGCGGATGTCATAAAGCATGGTCCGCGCGGCGTTGGTGGCATCGGTGGCGAAGACCCGCCCGCCGGTCAGCCGCCAGATCAGGAAGGCATCCACCGTGCCCAGCGCCAGCGTGCCGGCCTTTGCCGCGGCCTGTACCTCGGGGATATTTTCCATCAGCCAGCCGGCCTTGGTGGCGGTGAAATACGGATCCAGCAGCAGGCCGGTGCGGCCGGTGACCATCGGCTCCACCCCCTCGGCGCGCAGCTTTGCGCAGGCCTTGGCGGTGCGCCGGTCCTGCCAGACCAGCGCGCGGTAGAGCGGCTGGCCGGTGGCGCGGTCCCAGGCCAGTACCGTCTCGCGCTGGTTGGTGATCCCCAGCGCGTCCACCGGCCCGGCCTCGTCCAGCGCGCCGCGGCAGGTGCTCAGCACGCTTTGCCAGATCTCTTCGGCATCATGCTCGATCCAGCCCGAGGCCGGGAAATGCTGGGTGAATTCCGCCTGCGCGCTGGCGACGGGCCGCAGATCGCGGTCAAAGACGATGGCGCGGGAACTGGTGGTGCCCTGATCGATGGCGAGTATCTGCATGCGGTCCTCCCTCTGGCCTCCCGTTGGCGCCCATAAGGCCGCGCCCGGGCGCTTGCGTCAACCGCACGGTCGGGGGAATGTGGCGGCAGGAACAAGGAGACGCTGATGGATGCCGACTTCCGCCCGGTCTCGGGCTTCGTGCTGCCGCGCTTTGCCGGTATTCCCACCTTCATGCGGCTGCCGCATGTGACGCTCGATGACCCGCGGATCGCGCAGGTGCAGGTCGGGCTGATCGGCGCGCCCTGGGACGGCGGCACCACCAACCGCCCCGGCCCTCGCCACGGGCCGCGGCAGTTGCGCGACGCCTCGACCATGATCCGCGCCCAGCACGGGATCACCGGCATCCGGCCCTTCGAGGCGCTGAATTGCGCCGATCTGGGTGATGTGGCGCCCAATCCGGCCAGTGTCGAGGACAGTCTGAAGCGGATGGAGGATTTCTACGCCCGCGTGCGGGCGGCTGGCGTGCTGCCGCTTACGGGGGGCGGAGATCATCTGTGCACCTTGCCGATCCTGCGGGCGCTGGCGAAGGATCGTCCCCTCGGGATGATCCATTTCGACAGCCATACCGATCTCTTCCACAGCTATTTCAACGGCCAGATGTACACCCATGGCACGCCCTTCCGCCGCGCGGTGGAGGAAGGTCTGCTGGATCCCGCCCGGGTCTGCATGATCGGCATCCGCGGCACGGCCTATGACAGTGAAGATCGTGATTTCGCCCGGGCCGTGGGGATCACGGTGATCCCGATCGAGGAGTTCCATCGCCGGGGTGTCGAGGATGTGATGGATCAGGCCCGGGCGATCGCCGGAGATGGCGAGACCTATGTCAGCTATGACATCGATTTCGTGGACCCGGCCTATGCGCCGGGCACCGGCACGCCCGAGATCGGTGGGCCGAACTCATGGCAGGCGCTGGAATGCGCGCGACTTCTGGCTGGGGTGCGGATCGTGGGCGCCGATCTGGTCGAGGTCTCGCCGCCCTTCGATCCGGCGGGCGGGCCGGCCTATCTGGGCGCGTCGATCATGTTCGAGATGCTCTGCGCGATGGCCCAAAACCCTTGAAGCAAGGGTTTTGCAAATGTCTTGTTTCAAGACATTTGTTTGTGCCTTTCGGCTCGGGTTTGCCGCGAAAACGGGCCGAGCGGCCCTTCGCGATCGTGGGTGGATATTTGAAGAGCAAAGAAGGGGAGATACGCTGGCTCAGCGGCGGGTGCGGACCATACCGGTGATGTCATAGACCTGATCGAGGATCGGCCGGGCGATGGCCTCGGCCCGTTCGGCGCCGCGGCCGAGGATTGCGTCGATTTCGTCGGGCTCGGCGGTCAGCGCCTTCATCCGGGCCGAGATCGGGGTCAGCTGGGCCACGGCCAGTTCTGCCAGCCGCGGCTTGAAGGCACCGAAGCCTTGCCCTCCGAATTCGGCCAGAACCGCCTCTGGCGTTGTGCCGGCAAGAGCTGCGTAGATGTTCACGAGGTTCTTCGCCTCGGCCCGATCAGCCAGCCCCGCGGTTTCGGAGGGCAGCGGCTCGGCATCGGTGCGCGCCTTGCGGAATTTCTGGGCGATCAGTTCGGGGCTATCGGTCAGGTTGATGCGAGTGGCATCCGAGGGGTCGGATTTCGACATCTTCTTCGTGCCATCGCGCAGGGACATGACCCGGGTTGCCGCGCCCTCGATCACCGGCTCGGTGATGGGGAAGAAATCCACGCCGAAATCATGGTTGAACTTGCCCGCGATGTCGCGGGTCAGTTCCAGATGCTGGCGCTGGTCCTCGCCCACCGGGACATGGGTGGCCTTGTAGGCCAGAATGTCGGCCGCCATCAGTGCGGGATAGGCATAAAGCCCCAGCGAGGCGTTCTCGGCGTTCTTGCCGGCGGTCTTGTCCTTGAACTGGGTCATCCGGTTCATCCAGCCCAGCCGCGCGATGCAGTTGAAGATCCAGGCCAGTTCGGCATGGGCCGAGACCTGGGACTGGTTGAACAGGATCGAGCGTTCGGGGTCGATCCCGGCCGCGATGAACCCCGCCGCGGCCTCGCGGGTGTTGGCGCGCAGGGTGGCCGGATCCTGCCAGACGGTGATCGCGTGCAGGTCGACCAGGCAGTAGATGGTCTCGATCCCCTCGTCCTGCTTTTCGACGAAGCGCTTGAGCGCGCCCAGATAATTGCCCAGC
>SKKS01000327.1 GCA_007123625.1 Paracoccaceae bacterium | reverse complement strand
TGTCGGCTGCGGCGGGTCGATCCCGATTGCCGGGCATTTCCGCGAAATGCTGGGGATGGAGTCGATGCTGATCGGCTTCGGCCGCGATGACGACCAGATCCACTCGCCGAACGAGAAATACGACCTGGAGAGCTTTCACAAGGGCATGCGGTCCTGGGCGCGGGTTCTTGATGCGGTGGCGCGCGCGGCCCCGAGAGGGTGACGCCCTCGGATAGATGAACGCCCCCCTTCGGGCGCGCCCGCCTGCCCACCCTGCGCCCTCAGGGGGGCGTGCCCGGCCCGTGGCCGGGCAGGGCGCGGCCGATGGGCGCGCGCCAAAAGCCAAACGGCCCCGCGCGATCTGCGCGGGGCCGTTCCCTGTCGGGTGGTCCGGTGCGAGGCCCCTCAGGCGTCGCGCGGGTCCTGGCTTTCGCCCTGGCTGCGCGGGTCGGAATCGTCGTCCATCCCGGCTGCGCCGATATCGTCGAACAGCTCCGCGATCTCGAATTCGGCGGCGCTTTCCTCTTCGGCTGCAAGTTCCTGGATGGACTTGCCCGACGCCTGCAGTTCTGCCTCTTCGGCCGAGCGCGCGACGTTCACGCGGATGGTGGCGTCCACTTCGGGATGCAGCACAAGCGTCACGTCATGCAGACCAAGTGCCTTGATCGGTGCGCTCAGGACGACCTGACCGCGCTCGATGCTGAAGCCGCTTTCGGCCAGCACATCGACGATGTCGCGCGGACTGACCGAGCCGTACAGTGCGCCCGCGTCCGATGCCGAGCGGATTACCACATGGGTATTGCCATCCACGCGCGACGCCAGATCCTGCGCCTCGCGGCGGGTTTCGATATTGCGTGCCTCTAGCTCGGCCTTGCGGTGCTTGAACGATTCGATGTTCGAATCGCTTGCGCGCAGGGCCTTGCCCTGCGGCAGAAGGAAGTTGCGCGCGTATCCGGGCTTGACGTTGACCACGTCGCCCATCTGGCCCAGCTTGGCCACGCGTTCCAGAAGGATAACCTGCATTGGTGCGTTCTCCTTATTTCACGGCGTAGGGAAGCAGCGCCAGGAAGCGTGCGCGCTTGATCGCCTTGGCCAGTTCGCGCTGCTTCTTCGCCGAGACGGCGGTGATGCGCGACGGCACGATCTTGCCGCGCTCGGAAACGTAGCGCTGCAGCAGGCGGGTGTCCTTGTAGTCGATCGCCGGTGCATTCTCGCCCGAGAAGGGGCAGACCTTGCGGCGGCGGAAAAACGGTCTTGCGGCCATGTTAAGTCACTCCTTTCCGGGGATCAGCGGCGGCGCTCGCCGCGTTCGCTGCGCTCTTCGCGCTTCTGCATTTGTGCCGAGGGCCCTTCTTCGTGGGCATCGACCTTGACGGTCAGCACGCGCATCACGTCATCATGCAGGCGCATCAGGCGCTCCATCTCCTGCACCGCAGCCGAAGGGGCGTCGGTGCGCAGAAAGGCGTAGTGGCCCTTGCGGTTCTTGTTGATCTTGTAGGCCATCGTCTTGAGGCCCCAGTATTCGCTGTCCACC
Source organism: Paracoccaceae bacterium (assembly GCA_007123625.1). Classification (GTDB taxonomy): domain Bacteria; phylum Pseudomonadota; class Alphaproteobacteria; order Rhodobacterales; family Rhodobacteraceae; genus Rhabdonatronobacter. Next base: position 2,996 of record SKKS01000327.1, on the reverse strand, counting down.
AGCTTGCCTTCGTTGTCGGCCAGCACGGTGCCGAAATGTTCGATCAGCGCTTCGGCCTGCGTGTTCGACAGGTCCTGACGCGCGATCATGACATGCTCATAGAGCGCCATGGTCTTACCACTCTGTTCTGGGCGCGCTTCACCGGGGGGCCATTCCTTCCGCACCCCGCCCACGAGAGGCTGCGCCGGATTCGTATCTGGCGGAAGGAAGCGCCCTTATAGCGATCCGGCCGGGCAGCGCAAGCGGTGCTGGATGTGGTGGATGAAAACGCAAAACGGCGCCACCGGGGAGGAGATCGGTGACGCCGTTCGCATTGTGCAGCACGCCCAGGGAGGAGGAGGGGCGTCTGCCGGGCTGGCCCGGACCGAGAGGCGGCAGCTTCCAGGGAGGAGGAGGGAAGCTGCCGCCTAATTCTGCCTTCGCCCCAGGGAGGAGGAGGGGGGCAACCAGCGAACCGGTGGGCCTTTGGCCCAAGATCCGAAACGAACGGCGCCGGGAGGAGGTAGCGCGTATCCGTTCCGTACGATCCGCCCCGGGAGGAGGTGGGGCGCGTCGTTCCTTGTTTCGGCTTGCCCCCGGTTTGTGCGGGAGCAAGCCGAAAGCTTGGCGGGACCATCCGGGAGGAGGATGAACAGTCCTGCCAGTGCTCGGGTTCCGGCCGGGAGGAGGTGGCCTAACCCGAATTCCGTTACTTGCCGTAGGCGGCTTCGTGCGCCAGACGGCTGATCGTGCTGCGACCGATGCCCAGGTCCGTCAGCTCGCGGCTGGACAGGGCGCTCAACTCTGCGTAGGTCCTCCGATAGACCCGATATCTGTTCCAGCGGTCGGCGATCCTTGCCGCCCAGCCGTGGGCGCCGTCTGCGATGCGTCCGCTGGTATGTTGTATGATGTATGCCATGCTTCTCTGCTTTCCAAGTCCGTTTGCGACGTTTTCCAAATCGCTTCGGTTGCATTGAAGGTAATCGATTGCTGCGATTGCGCAATGTTTTTTGCTGCATTGCAGCTATGCGCTAACTGCATGTTTCCCCTAGGGCATTTTGCCGCCCTGATGACCGGGTTTGCCAATAACAAGGGCAATTTGCGAACGTCCTGCGGGACAGGGCTTGCCTGTGACGCAAAACTGACCAAGTTTACAGCGCACTTTGCAGGAGTTCCCGATGTCCACCACCCGCGACGATGTTCTTGAAGCCCTCGAAGGTGTTTCCGTGCCCGGTGGCGGAACGCTGATATCGCGCGACATGGTGCGCGCACTGGTGGTCGAGGAAGGGATGGTGCGCTTCGTGATTGAAGCCGAAACCCCCGATGCCGCCCGGCAATTGGCCGATGCCCGCAAGCAGGCAGAATCGGTGGTCGGCGCGCTTTCAGGCGTAAGCCGTGTGTCCGTGGCGCTGACCGCGCACGGCCCCGCGCCGCGAAAGCCCGCCCCGGCGGTCCCCCAGGATGGCCCGCCATCGCTCAAGATCGGTCGGCATCCGACTCAGGGCGAGGGCAAGCAGGATCTGCCCGGGATCAAGCGCATTATCGCCATCGGGTCCGGCAAGGGCGGGGTGGGCAAATCTACCGTCGCGTCGAATCTGGCTGTTGCGCTGGCCCGTGAAGGCTGGCGCGTGGGGCTGCTCGATGCCGATATCTATGGCCCCAGCCAGCCCAAGATGATGGGGGTATCAAAGCGTCCGGCCTCGCCCGATGGCAAGACCATCATTCCCCTGCAGGCGCATGGCGTGACCATGATCTCGATTGGTCTGATGCTCAAGGAGGACGAGGCCGTGATCTGGCGCGGGCCGATGCTGATGGGCGCGTTGCAGCAATTGCTCACGCAGGTCGAATGGGGGCAGCTTGATGCGCTTTTGATCGACATGCCGCCAGGGACCGGGGACATTCAGCTGACGCTTTGCAGCAAGTTCAACGTCGCGGGCGCGCTGGTGGTCTCGACTCCGCAGGACGTGGCGCTTCTGGATGCGCGCAAGGCGCTGCGCGCATTCCAGACGCTCAAGACCCCGGTCCTTGGACTGATCGAAAACATGTCCACCTTCGTCTGTCCCAAGTGCGGCCATGAAGAGCACATCTTTGGCGAGGGCGGCGTCCGCAAGGAGGCAGCGCGTCTGGAGTTGCCGTTCCTGGGCGAGCTGCCGCTGGCGGTCGATGTGCGTCTGGCGGGCGATGGCGGCGTGCCGGTGGCTGCGACCGACAGCCCGCTGGCCGCGCCATATCGCCGGATGGCGCGTCGGCTGATCGAAAGCTGCACTGCCTGAGGTGCATTGCCTGCGCGGCGAGGGTGCCGCACGGGAATCCATGGGACATGACATTCTGAAAGGGCCGGGGCCGGGAAACCATGGCACCCGGCCTTCTTCATGTGCGCACGCCGAATCACTGCGCCGTGAATCAGCGTGAGTCGGGTGTGATTCGGAGGTCTTTCCGGCAGGTCTGCGCGATTTTCAGCTTGAAGCGCCTGTTGACGGGGCTTGCTCTGGTCATACTTCGGGAATTCATGGCACTGTTGCGAAGCGGCTACAGCTTGGTGCTATCTAGAGCAGTTCTTTTATTGTTCTCACAATATATGGTTAGAAATCCAGCTTATACACAGGATCATGTGGATGGGCGTTCGGATTCTGGTGAGCTGCTGTGCTGAGCCAAGCGAAAAAAAAGTTGCTTCCCGTAAATTCCCATGTCATCCCTAGCTGCAGGATAGGACGGGGCAGACAAAGGGGCAGAAGACCCCGCAGTACCCAAGACGGTTTCATACAGGCAACCCGCTTTATCCACGACAGAAGATTCGGCGCGCTAGCGAGCAGACATCCCCCCAGGTGGCATGCGCAGCCGAGCACCCAGCGATGGGACAGGGCGGCGGATCGGGTAGTGGCAGCAACCCGGTCCGCCGTTGTCCGTTCAGGGCCTACGCCCTGGGCAATTGCGGACGAAACCATAACAAGAGGGCCGCGAAGCAGTGGCACGCAGGTTCAGAGGCGAAGGCCACCTCAAGGTGGACAGCAAGGGCA
>SKKS01000225.1 GCA_007123625.1 Paracoccaceae bacterium | reverse complement strand
GCAGCAGCACCTTCCCGCGCGCATCAACGCCGTGCAGCCGAAACACAGATTTCGCCAGATCAATCCCGAGTGTGGTAGCATTGTCCATGGATGGCGCCTCTTGTTGGCTGTCTTCCCAGCATCCAACATGGCACATTGCGATGCCGGAAGCGGGAGCCATCCACTCCATCAATGACGTTCGGGGCCTCACCCCTCGACAACCTGTCATCCCCCAAAAGCCCCAAGGCCGCAGCAGCCATGCGCGCCGTGGGCGCATGGTTTCTGTTCCTGCCGCCCTACAGCCCCGACCTCACTCCCATCGAGATCAATCGCGGGCTCTCTCGAACGCATGGCGTTCGCCCGCTCATGTTCGCAAAGCTCAAGGCTCTTGTCCGGCGAGCCGCAGCACGGACCTGCGACGACCTCTGGTGCGCCGTTGGTCACGTCTGTGATCTCTTCTCTGACGAAGAATGCTAAAACTTTTCAAGGTCGCAGAGTATGAAGCCAATAGAACGCAACGCGCTCTAGTCCAATAGACCGTGGTTGCTTCAGGGCCGCGCATCATTGGATCTGAACGTCGAATTGCCCGCCCAGTCGCTGGCTGAACTGGACGATATCCTGCACAATATCCGCAATCTCGACGGCGTGACCACTTCGGAAACCAGCCTGCTGCCGTCCTCGCGCCGGGGCCAAATCGCGCTGACGGTGGCAATCCGCCCCTGTTGACAAGACACCGAAGGCATCAGCCCATATCGAAACGTTGCAAAGCACACCATTCACGGCCCCAAAGGATGCCGGGCGAAGTACGACGTCAGCCATTGTTCCTGCGCGCGGCTTTCAATGGCTTCAGGGTTCGCCGCGCGGATCAAGGCAATGGCATCGGCTGACGGGACACCAGCCATGACCAGAAGCAATGCAGCCAGCGTTCCGCTTCGGCCTGCCCCTGCCATGCAGCAGAATGCCACCTGTCTGCCTTGTTGCAGGTCATGGGCATCATTGCGCAGGTGCGACTCCCAGCGCCGCATGAAGCGGCTGTCCGGCGGCTGAAAATCGCGGATCGGCGCCACCCGGACGGAAATTCCACACCCGGCGGCAGCAGCGCGCAGCCCTCCGCGCGTGCCGGGCGGCAGTTCTTCGCGTTCAGTCAGCGCATACAAGTTCCGGCACCCGGCGCTTGCCAGACCCTGCAGCGCTGTTTGCCTGTCATCGGGGTCGATCCATCCGCGCCCGTCAATCCCGGCCCGCAACCCCGGCCATCCCAGCATGAAAATCCACCCGGCCCCAAAGTGTACAGCGGCGCAACCATCGACCTTGCGCAGAAGCGGCTGCATTGGCGTCAATCCACTGTCACATTGCCGATCAGGCTCAACATCTGTATATCTGAGCATCAAATCCAAGAATGGTGTGATTACGCGTATCATGCAAGGCAGACCCATGAACAGACCGACCGAATTTTTTTCCGGGCCAGAGACTTCACGTCTGGAAAGCATCGTTCACGCCTTGCGATTGCGGATCTGCACCGCAGATCCGGACGTGGAGCACCTGCTTCATGAAAACAAGCTGGCGGCAGAGTTCGGGGTCAGCCGCACACCGATCCGCCATGCATTGCAACGACTGTCCTATGAGCATCTGGTACAGACACGGTCCGGGGTGGGCACAGTGGTCGCGCCTTTGGACCCAAGCGCCGAACACCGCGATTTCGAAGTGCTCCGCGGCGTCATCGACCTTGCGGCGCGGACCTCGACGCGCGCGACACCGCCGCAACTTGAATTCGCGCTGCGCGGTCTTGCAGTGTCGCTTGACGCCGTTGCGCCCGCAGATTTCAGCTTCGTTCGGCACTTCGACCTGCGTGCCGCGCTGATACCGATGCTCAATGCCCTGATCGAAGATCCTATCCTGGTCGAGGCACACGGTGCAGCTCATTGGCGCATACTGCGCCGTTCGCAAAGCTTCGACGCGCAGATGCTGGCATGGCAACACAAAGCATTGTCGCAGGCTCTGAATTCTGCCTTGCACGAAGCACAGGTTCCCGTCGTCCTGGCCCGGTTCGCAGCAACGGCCGCCCACCCTGCAGACTGACGCCGCGGTCAGCTGGGTACAAGGAAGAACCTGTGTGCCCTGATTTCCAGGGACGGTAGTGCAAATCGATTGCGCAAACATGCTGCAAAGCGTGGCAGTTGGCGCGTGTTGCAACCCTCCCGCCCCTGTCATGGAAGCTTTACTTTACTGGTCGCCGACGCATTGCTATGTACCTGTATACAGGGATGTTGGTCCTGATCACATCGCTGTAACCCAAATTCCAGCACGGAGACCCATTCCATGAAGCGCAGAACCCTCCTGACCGCTGCCGCGATCTTGTCACTCACCACGGCCTTGCCCGCCGCCGCCGACTGGCGCACGCAGTATCAGTCACTGACCATCGGGATTCCCCCGATCGAGAATGCCGAAGAAGGCCAGCGTCGCTGGGGTCCTTTCGCCGAATACCTGTCGGAACAACTGGGCATTCCGACGACCCTGCGCATGGCCAGCGCCTATAGCGGAATCATCCAGGCAATGGACGCAGGCGAAGCCGACATGGTGATGTTTGGCGCGGCAGCCTATGCTTCGGCGTGGGATGTGCTGGAAGGTGACCTTCAGCCACTCGCGCACGCGGTGTCCCGTACCGGTGATCGCGGATATTTCGCAGTGGTTGTGGTCGCCGGCGACAGTGAGGCGGAATCGCTTGCGGATCTGGCAGGACAGACCCTGGCATTCGCTGATCCCAACTCGGCCTCGGGCTATCTGGTGCCGAACTTTTATCTGGGCCAGATGGGCCTGCAGGACGGGCATTTTGCCTCGACCGGATTTTCAGGGAGCCATGACAACGGCATTCTGGCGGTGGTGCGCGGCACTTATGACGCCGCCGCCACCTGGCACTATTCCCCGGACAATGGCGCGGTACAACGCATGACCGACCGGGGCGAGATCGAAGAAGGCGCCGTCAAGGTGATCTGGGAAAGCCCGCTTATTCCGTCGGACGCGTGGTCGGTGCGGGCCTCGATGCCCGATGATCTGAAGGCGGAACTGCTGGCCGCACTGACCGAGTTCCACGAGCGCGACCCCGAGCGTGTCGAAACCGTCAGTGTGGGCTCGTGGACGCATCTGGTCCCGGTGGGCCACGAGGCGTTCGAGGACAGCCTTGCCATGCGCGCGCAGATGCTGGCCGAACGCGGCAACTGAAAAGAACAGCGACTGTCTGCCCGGGCATGGCACCATGCCCGGGCATCTTTTTGGCGCTGCATTCTCCGCGGCGCTGCGCGATCTGCAAGGACTGCTGGCAGCATCGCGGTATCTCCGCCCGGGTGACCATCTGCAAGAATGCTTATCTGTCGGCTGTGGGGGGCACATCCATGCCCGCGCGCCCCGCCCGGCCCAGCGCCTTGCGCCGCAGGTACCGCGACAGCCAGTCAATGACGGCAACCGTGGGCAGGATCATGAGGATGATGAACGCGACATCGCTCCAGGCGTTCACGCGGATACGATCCGCAAGAAAGAACCCGATCCCACCGGCACCGACGACGCCCAGGATCGTCGCCGAGCGGGTATTGGCCTCGAAGAAATACAAGCTGTTGGACAGGAAAACAGGAAACACCTGCGGCCAGATCGCCAGTCGCGCCACATCGGCCTGACTGCCGCCTGCGGCGCGCACCCCGTCCCCGGCGCGGCGATCCGCGTTCTCGACCGCTTCGGCATAAAGCTTGGCCAGCACGCCGGTGTCGTTCAGCGCGATCGCCAGAATACCTGCAAAAGGCCCCAGCCCCACCACCGATACGAAGATAAGCGCCCAGATCAGCACATCCACCCCGCGCACCACATCCAGCACCCGACGCAGGCCGAAGTGGATGAACCCGTTGCGCACCACATTGCGCGCCCCCAGAAACCCCAGCGGCACCGAAATGATACTAGCCGCGATGGTACCCAGGAAAGCAATCGCCACGGTTTCGCCCAGCGCATACAGGTAATCGAAAAAGAACCCCTTGCTGGTGGGCGGCCACATCTGGCGCGTGATGATGCCCAGATCGCTCAAGCCGGAAAAGAACGCCCCCGGCGCAAGGCCCAGCGCCTGCGCCGCCGCCAGAAAGGCGATCAGGAACCCGATCATCAGCGTCCGTCGCCGCCACAGGGTCAAGCGCGCATCGTGCACCGTTCCCGGATACTTCCGGGCCAGATCCTGCATGCGCCGTGTGTCGGGCGGGGTCATCGCTGCAACTCTCCGCCGATGATACGATGGCGCAGCCATTCGCTGAGGATATCGACAAGCGCCACAGTGATGATCAGCAGCAGCAATATCGCGCTGATATCGCGATAGATGAACTGGTTGATGACGAACATCAGCTCCTGCCCGATCCCGCCCGCCCCCACGAAGCCGATTACCGAGGCCGAGCGCACGTTGATTTCGAACCGCAGCAACGTGTAGCTGACGAAGCCCGGCAGTATGCGCGGCACGACCCCGTAGCGGATCACCTGTCCGCGTGCGGCACCGGCGGCAACCACGCCT
>SKKS01000173.1 GCA_007123625.1 Paracoccaceae bacterium | reverse complement strand
TCTTGAAGACCACGGCTTGCCCATCGCCGATATCCACCACGCCCGCGTTCTCCCCCGGTCCGCAAATCACCTGCGGGCCTTCTGTCGGCAGGGTGCGCAGCCATTTCTTGGAGGATTTGTATGAGCAATGCTCGTTCCACATGGCCGAGAAGATGCCGAGTTCGGTGAATGTCGGTGCGCGCCCCAGAATGCCCAGGATGCGTTCATATTCATCAGGCTTGAGGCCATGTGCGGCCACCAGGTCGGGGGTGATCGAGGGTTCGCGCATTTTGGGCCCCTGTCCTTGTGCGTGCGTGTCAGGTCATCGGTGCGGTTTCGATGGCGCTGTCTCTAAGCAATTCCGGGCCGCTGCGAAACCGCTTTTGCATGTTTGCCCTTTGCGACAAGCAAACGGTTCGCAGGTCGGGCGCATGATTCCCCGCAGCGCACGGTGCCCCGGGGCGCGACGAAGCCGATTCGGCGCACTATTGGGCGCCGATGCCCACAAAGGCTTCCGCTGCACGTCAAAAGCCTGCCGTCAATTGCGGCAAAGACACCAGTATACGCAGATTTTGCAGGCGCTCGAAGTCAGCGCATAAAAAAAAGGCCGAGCAATGCTCGGCCAAAGTCCAACAGGGAGGTAGAAGCGAAACGAGTGTCTCGCTCCATGCCCTTATCTAGGGTCGTGCCCCATCACTACGCAAGTTAAATATCCCTGCATGGCCAACAACTCCGGCATGCGTTGCATTCATACCTCACCATGGAACTCAACCGCAGGCCATGCTGCACTCGCGCCGCGCGCGTGTGACTTTCATGCGTGTCAACAGTGCGGAAACCCGCGCAGGGTAGTCGCCACGGCAGCGGCTACTCGGCCACCCGGCGCGCCTTGCGATAGGCGGCGATCTCGTCCAGCACGAAGTCGCGGAACGCGGCGACGCGCTTGGACTGGCGCAATTCTTCGGGATAAGCCAGAAACACCGGGATCTCGTGGCTTTCGATCTCGGGCAGGACCTGCACCAGATCGGTGAATTCCTCGGCCACATAGTCCGGCAACAGCCCGATCCCAAGATGGTTCAGCACCGCCTGCAGAACGCCGAAATAGTTGTTCACCGTAAAGGTCGAGCGCACCGGATGAGAGAGCAATTCCCGCACCATCATCGCGCCCGCGCTGACCTGCTGCGCAGTAACGCTTTGGCAGATCAAACGAAAATTCGCCATATCCTCAACCGCATCGGGTGTGCCGTTCGCGCGCAGATATTCGGGCGTCGCATAAAGCCGCATGCGCACTGTCATCATTTTGCGCCGGACCAGGTCGGCCTGGCTGGGTTCCTTCATGCGGATGGCGACATCGGCCTCGCGCATGGGCAGGTCCAGCACGCGTTCCTCAAGCATGAGATCGATCTTGAGGTCGGGGTACTTGGTGTAAAGCACCGGCAAACGCGGTGCCAGCCAGAGCGTGCCGAAGCCCACGGTGGTGGTGACCCGCAATTCGCCGAACACCTCGTCCTCGCTGTCGCGGATGCGCGCCGCCGCCGCCTCCAGCCGACGTGACATCGAGCGCGTGGCCTCGAACAGCAATTCGCCCTGCTCCGTAAGAATCAGTCCCCGCGCATGACGGTGAAACAGCGTGGTGCTGAGTGTTTCCTCAAGCCCGCGAATCTGTCGGCTGACGGCGGATTGCGACAGGTTCAACGTCTCGCCCGCATGGGTCAGGCTGCCCGCATCGGCCACCGCGTGAAATATTCTGAGCTTGTCCCAGTCCAGCATGTTGTCCTGTGCATCCGGTTCCGCGGTTCTGTTTTCCGATGTTACTTAGGCGCTCTCCCCCTCGTACAAAAGTGAAGAATGCACGAAAGCGCTTTGTAGGTCAGCATTTTTGACCTATAATGCCGACATACCCATCCATACCGCAGGGAGGCGCTGAATGGGACGGCAGAATATTGCTCTGAGCGATCGGTTCGATCTGGAGAAGTCACCCGTACTGCTGAACGGCACGCAGGCGCTGGTGCGGCTGATGCTGGCGCAGGCGGCACGCGACCGCGCGGCGGGGCTGAACACCGCAGGGTTCGTCACCGGTTATCGCGGCTCGCCGCTGGGCGCGGTGGACATGCAGATGAACCGCGCGACAAAGCTGCTTGAAGCCGCGCAGGTCCGGTTTCAGGAAGGCTTGAACGAGGATCTGGCTGCAACCGCGCTTTGGGGCACGCAACAGGCCGAGTTGCGCGGCGAGGGCCGCTATGACGGCGTATTCGGGCTGTGGTACGGCAAGGGGCCGGGCGTGGACCGCTCTGGCGACGTGTTTCGCCACGCCAACATGGCCGGAACATCACCGCACGGTGGCGTGCTGGTTGCGATGGGTGATGACCACACCGGCGAAAGCTCGACCACGCTGCACCAGTCCGACTGGGCGATGGTGGACGCCTATATCCCGGTGCTGTCGCCTGCGGGCGTGCAGGAAATCCTGGATTTCGGCCATTACGGCTACGCGCTGTCGCGCTTCGCGGGCGTCTGGGTCGGCCTCAAGACGATGAAGGACACGGTCGAAGCCACGGCGGTCGTCGATGGCGACCCCCATCGCAGGCAGTTCGTGACCCCTGAGTTCGCCATGCCCAAGGGCGGGCTGAACATTCGCCTGATCGACACGCCGGTGGCGCAGGAAGCGCGCATGATCGACCACAAGCGCTATGCCGCCGAGGCGTTTTCCCGCGCCAACGGCATGGACAAGCGCGTCTGGGGCAAGCCGGGCGCCAGGATCGGCATGGTGGCGGCGGGCAAGAACTGGCTGGATCTGGTCCATGCGCTGAACCTTCTGGGCATCGGCGCGGACGAGGCGCTGCGCCTTGGGCTGACCACCTACAAGGTCGGCCAGACCTGGCCTCTGGACATGGAAACCTTCCACGACTGGGCCGAGGGGCTGGACCTGATCATCGTGGTCGAAGAAAAGCGCAAGCTTATCGAGGTGCAGGTCAAGGAGGCCATCTTTGACGACCGGCGGGGCCGCCGCGTCTATGGCTGGCACAAGGGCGACACCTGGGAACACGGCCGACAGGTCGAGCTTTTCCCCACCCGCTATGCGCTGGACCCGATCACCATTGCCGAACGGCTGGGCGAAATCCTGATCGAGGAAGGGCGCGGCACCGACAGGATCAAGGCCGGGATGGCGTCGCTCGCCGAAGCGCGCCGCGCCGACAATGCCCCCGATCTGGCCGCGCGCCTGCCCTATTACTGCGCGGGCTGCCCGCACAACACATCGACCAAGGTGCCCGAAGGCCACCGCGCCTATGCCGGGATCGGCTGTCACTACATGGTGCAGTGGATGGACCGCAACACCGTCGGCTTTACGCAGATGGGCGGCGAAGGCGCCAACTGGATCGGCGAGGCTCCGTTTTCCACCCGCGACCATGTGTTCCAGAACCTGGGCGATGGCACTTACAACCACTCGGGCGTGCAGGCCATTCGCGCCGCGCTGGCGGCAGGCACCAATATCACCTACAAGATCCTGTATAACGACGCCGTCGCCATGACCGGCGGCCAGCAGAACGAAGGCGATCTGAGCGCCGACCGGATCGTGCACGAATTGCAGGCCATGGGCGTGCAGCACATCGCGGTGGTTTTCGACGCCAAGGAAGAACCCCGCCGCGCCGATTTCCCCAAGGGGATCGACTGGCACGAGCGCGCCGACATGGATGCGGTGCAGCGCCGCTATGCCGGGCACAAGGGCGTGTCGGCGATTGTCTATGTCCAGACCTGCGCCGCCGAGAAGCGCCGCCGCCGCAAGCGCGGGCAGTTTCCGGACCCCGACCAGCGTGTGTTCATCAACACCGATGTCTGCGAAGGCTGCGGCGATTGCGGGGTGCAGTCGAACTGCGTCGCCATCGTGCCGGTGGAAACCGAACTGGGCCGCAAGCGGGCCATCGACCAGTCGGCGTGCAACAAGGATTTCTCGTGCCTCAAGGGCTTCTGCCCGTCGTTTGTCACGCTTGAAGGGGCGAAGGTCCGCAAGGCTCCGGGACAGGCGCTGGATTTGCCGGACATGCCCGACCCCACCCTTCCCGCCATCGACGGCACGCACAACGTGGTCATCACCGGCGTCGGCGGCACCGGGGTGGTGACTGTGGGCGCGATTCTGGCGCAAGCCGCGCAGATCGACGGCAAGGGCGCGGGGCTCATGGAAATGGCGGGGTTGGCACAGAAGGGCGGCGCGGTGCATATCCATTGCAGACTGGCCAATCACCCCGAAGACATCAGCGCCATCCGCGTGGCGGTGGGCGAGGCCGATTGCGTCATCGGCGGCGATCTGGTCACCACCGCCGGCGCGCGGACGCTGGGGCTGATGACCACCGGCCGCACCGGCGCGGTGGTGAACGCCCATGACACGATCACCGGCGCCTTCACCCGCGACCCGGAGTTCCGCATCCCCGTCGACCGGCTGCAGTTGTCGCTGCAGGCCCGGCTGAAGGAGCGGGTGGACCTCTTCGACGCGACGGCGCTGGCGCGCGCGCTGATGGGCGATTCGATCTATTCCAACATGATGGTCTTCGGCGCGGCCTG
>SKKS01000011.1 GCA_007123625.1 Paracoccaceae bacterium | reverse complement strand
TCAGAGGCTGCTTGCCCGCATGCGTGATATCCTTGCCTTGCCCCGCGTTACCCTGATCCGCCTTGCGCTTGTGTTCTGTGCGCTGCTGGCCGTCGTGGCCGCGCCGGTTCACGCGCAGGAGGTCCTGCAGCAGCGTGCTGAAAGCGAGCCCTTGGCCGCAGGTCCCGACCCGGACATCTGGGAAGGGTTGGCCACCCAGGTCGAGGCAGCGCTAGTGGACAGGCAGGTGTCCAGCGAAACGCTTACGTCCCTGCGCGCCGACCTTGTCGAGAAACGCGCCCGGTTCCTGAGCGTGCAGGAGGCCAACCGCGAGCGCGTTTCGGCACTGCGGCGGCAGATCGAAGCTTTGGGCCCCCCGCCCGAGGAAGGCGAAACCGAAGCCCCCGAAATCGCCGAACGCCGCAGCGCGCTGAACGAGCAACTGACCCGCGCACAGGCGCCGGTGCTGACCGCTGAAGAGGCCTTTCGCCGCGCTGACGGGTTGATTCGCAGCATCGACAGGGTTTTGCGAGAACGCGATGCCGACGCGCTGATGACGCTCTGGCCCTCTCCGGTCAACCCGGCCAACTGGCTGGCCGGGGTGGATGCGTTGATCTCATCGGGCCTGACGGTCTATGGCGAGGTTCTGGGTAACCTGCGCGACCCAGCCTCGATGGTTGAATTCCGCTCGAACCTTCCGGTTGTGATTGGCGCGGTGTTGCTGGCGCTGCTGTTGGTTGCGCGCGGGCGTCGGCTGACCGAACGGGTGACCCTGCGGCTGCAGGAAAACGCCTCGAGCCGTCGCGGCCAGCAGGCGATGGCGCTGTTGGCGTCGGTGGCGCAGATTCTGGTGCCGCTGCTGGGGGTGTTCCTGCTGGTGGTGGCGATCGAGGCCACGGCGCTGATGGGGCCGACCGGATCGGACACTGCGGGCGCGCTGTTCGTGGCCGGGTTCTACTATCTGGCCGCGCGCTGGCTGGGCGGGCAGATATTCACCCGCGCCGAATACGCCTACACGCCCCTCAGCCTGCCCTCCGAGCGCCGCCGCGAAGGGCGATTCATGGCCTCGCTGGCGGGGCTTTTCCTGGGGCTCTATGCGGTCATGAACGGGTTTGTCGAACCCGAGTTTCAGTCCGATGCCGCCAATGCCGTGATCGCGTTTCCGCTGCTGGTGCTGGCGGGTGTGGTGTTGTTCCGCATTGGCCAGTTGCTGGTGATGCACACGCGGCTGAGCGCGCAGCGCCTGAGTGAAGCCGCCGAAGGCGGCGCCGAGGCGACACAGGCGGGGTTCTTTGACCGGCTGGTTGGCGTACTGGGGCGGGCCTGCATGGTGCTTGGCGTCGGCGCGCCGGTGCTGGCGGCAGTGGGCTACGTTCAGGCCGCCGAGGCGTTGTTGTTCCCGGCCATCGAAACGCTGGGCCTGCTGGGGCTGCTGGTGCTTTTGCAGCGCATGGTGGGCGACATTTACGCCGCGCTGGTCAAGGGCGACAGCGACGCGACCGAAGCGCTGATCCCGGCGCTGATCGGCTTCGGACTGGCGGTCCTGTCGGTGCCGGTGTTCGCGCTGATCTGGGGCGTGCGCACCAACGAACTGCTTGAGATCTGGCAGGCGGTGCGCGAAGGCTTCACCATCGGCGAGACGCGGATTTCGCCCACGAACCTGTTGTCGTTCCTGGTCGTCTTTGCCATCGGCTACACGGTGACGCGGGTGATCCAGGGCGCGTTGAGCGCTTCGGTGCTGCCCAAGACCTCGCTTGACCGGGGCGGACAGAAGGCGGTGGTGTCGGGCACCGGCTATGTGGGCATTTTCCTGGCCGCCGTGATCGCGTTTTCCACCGCCGGGATCGACCTGTCGGCGCTGGCGCTGGTGGCCGGGGCGCTGTCGGTGGGGATTGGCTTCGGGTTGCAGAACGTGGTGTCGAACTTCATCTCGGGCATCATCCTGCTGGTCGAACGCCCCATTGCCGAAGGCGACTGGATCGAGGTCGGCGGCACCATGGGGATCGTGCGCTCGATCTCGGTGCGCTCGACGGTGATCGAAACCTTCGACCGCACCGATGTGATTGTGCCGAATGCGGACCTGATTTCGACCTCGGTGACCAACTGGACGCATTACAACAATACCGGGCGCCTGATCGTGAAGGTGGGTGTGAGCTACACCGCCGACACCCGCGCGGTCGAGGCGATCCTGCGCGAGGTCGCCGAGGCGCAGCCGCTGGTGGCACTGAACCCGCCGCCGTCGGTGGTGTTCATGGGGTTCGGGGCCGATGCGCTGGAATTCGAAGCCCGCTGCATCCTGCGCGACGTGAACTTCATGCTCAAGGTGCGTTCGGACATGAACCACGAGATCATCCGCCGCTTCCGCGAGGCCGGGATCGAGATTCCCTTTGCCCAGCGCGATATCTGGCTGCGCAACCCCGAGGCACTGCCCGGCGCGAAGGCAGTGCCCGAACAGGCGTCGCCTTCCGAAGCGCAGGGTCAGGACACCGGCACGCGTGAAGCCCGCGCCCCGCGACCGGGCGATCCGCTGCCCGAAACCGCACGCCCCGATCTGGCGGATATGGACGGCAGCGCCGAGGATGGAGCCCGATGAAAACAATGCCCGATCCCCTCTATCGATCCGACCCCTATCTGCGCGCGGCGCCCGGTACGGTTGTGGCGCATAGCGACGGCGGGGTGGTGCTGGATGCGGTGCTGTTCTACCCCTCCGGCGGCGGGCAGCCGGGCGACAGCGGAACGCTGGAATGGCCCGGCGGGTGGCTGGACATCACCGACGCGCGCAAGGGTCCGGACGGGCAGGTTGTGCTGATCCCCGGCGCGGGCGGCGCGCTGCCCGCCCTGGGAACCGCGCTCACGCAGGCGCTGGATTGGGACCGCCGCCACCGGCACATGCGCGTGCACACGGCACTGCACCTGCTGTCCGTGGTGATCCCGCGCCCGGTCACCGGCGGGCAGATCGGCGCCGACAAGGGGCGTCTGGACTTCGACATGCCCGAAGCTCCCGCTGACCGCGATGCGCTGGAAGCCGCGCTCAACGCGCTTGTCGCCCGCGATCTGGTCGTGTCCGAGGACTGGATCACCGACGCAGCACTTGCCGCCAACCCGGCCCTGGTCAAGACCATGTCGGTCCAGCCGCCGACCGGGCAGGGCAAGGTGCGATTGGTCCGCATCGGCTCGGGCGCGCATCAGGTCGATCTGCAGCCCTGCGGCGGCACCCATGTCGCGCGCACGGGCGAGATTGGCGCGCTGCGTTTGGGCAAGATCGAGAACAAGGGCCGCCAGAACCGCCGCGTGAACATCCATCTGGCCGACTGATCCGCGCGCCGCTGGCCGCAGGAAACATGCCGGTTCGTGCGGTGTGCGTTTCGTGGTATGCTCGGACACAGGTCCGGCAGCGGAGCAGGGTATCCATGCCGATCGAAAGCAGGAAGCTTGTGGTCAAGGCCGCCATTGAAAGCGGTGTAGAATCGATCGCCGCGCGCGTCACCGATGGCAGAACTGCAAGTGGTGTAAACACCTTGGTGGCGGCGAACGGGGTCGAGCTTGCGCGCATGCTGATCGTGCGCGGCTTGCATGTGCGCTGGAACGGGCGCTTTGTGGTCGAGGGCTTGGCCGAGGACGATCCCGGCGCGCGTGGCATGGCCGGGGGCGATGCGTCGGCCAAGATCCCGGCAGCGGTATTGCGGCGCGACATCGCGCGTGGCGGCCTGATCCGGGCGCGTGTACCGGCGGTCAGGGTCGACGCCAGACCTCGCAAAAGGCCGCATGTGATCCAGGCCGGGCGCGGCTGACACAATGAGGCTCGGCCGACGGCGCGGCAACGCCCGGCGGGGCAACGTGTCTGCCTGCGGCTTTGGCACAAGATACTCAGCCCCGGCGCGCGCCCGCCAGGTGCCACAGGGCAGATCCCGTCCGCCAGAAGGGCTCGCGCAGAGCGCGCAGCGGGTCGGGCTGCGGGGCGGGGCGCAGAGGCAGGGGGATCGCATCGGGCCCGGTTTCGCCCATAGCCAGCCGCGCCAGCATCGTCCCGAACACCGTGCCCGGCGCGATCCCGCGCCCGTTGAAGCCCGAAATCGACCAAGCGCCGGGACCGTGAGCGCAGAAGCGCGGCAACGCATCGGGCGTGTTGCCGATCCGGCCGTACCATTCGGCCTCGAACGGCAAATCCGCAAGAGCCGGGAAAAGCTGCGCCAGCCGCCGCCGCGCCCAGGCCCGGTGCGCCGGGGCATCGAGCGCCCCCAGCGCGCCCACTGAGCCCAGCACCAGCCGCCCTTCGGCATCCAGCCGGAACGAGGTCAGGATCTTCGCGGTGTCCCATGCTCCTTCGCCGCGCGTCAGCACCTGCACCCGCGCGGTGGCCGACAGCGGTTCGGTCGCGATATTGAAATACGGCAGAATGCTTTGCTGCCGACGCAGGTCCTGCGCCGCAGCCATGCCATAGGTGTTGCCCGCAAGGATGAGCTTTGCGGCCCGCACACTGCCGCGCGGGGTGCTGATGTGCCAGCCGTCGTCCGTTTGGGTGTTGATCGACTGCGCGGGCGAGGATGTGTATA
>SKKS01000306.1 GCA_007123625.1 Paracoccaceae bacterium | reverse complement strand
GTATCGGTGGCGCCGACAACCGCTTCGGCGACGTCTGGTCCAACATCGGGCGTTTCTTCGGGCGTTTCGGTTGCTACGTAAGCGTGCACATCACCGGGCGTGGCAACAGGCGCGCTTACGTCATTTGCCTGCGAGGTGAAGCGCAGCAACGGGGCGGCGGTTGTAGTGCGCATTGTGGCACTTTCGCCCGGGTCAAGTGCGGCGAGTTGTTCGGGCAGGGCATCGGCGTCCGGAGCTGTCGCGGCATCGGATACCACAGGGACATTGTCCTTGCCCGGCGTCGCCACCAGCGCGGCCCCCATGGGACGCTCGGACTCGTTGGCCGACGGGCGCGCTTGCGACGGGCCGATCGCGTCGGCGGTTAGTTCGGGTTCGTTCGCATGCGGCGCATTGAGCACCTGCAGTGCGTAACCGGACCCAAGCGCACCGACCAGCGCAACAGTGGCAAGTTTGAGTGACCTTACGGGGACCATGATGAACTCCGATACCTTGGCACGTTTCACAAGGTTATCGGTGCGCAGTGCGGCGATGTAAGGGCGAAAAACCGACGAATTCGCCAGAATTGAGGCAATTTCTTAATTTGATCTGCAATCAGAGGCGCGTTGCGGGTGGCTGTCCGGGCGACATAATGGACGAGTCGCGGCGGTGACAGGACGAGGGGACGTGTCGATCATAGCCTTGCACCTGCGTCGGCTGGATATCGCATTGAAATGCGGATGTGCACGCCCTTTGCGGCGAAAGTCAGTAGCGAAATAGCAGACCGATATGCGTCACATCGATCCCGGCTGACCGGGTTGAAATCCCGGCGTTGGAAATATGGTAGAAACCGGCACCAAATGACATACTCTCGTTAAACGCATAGGAAATGTCTATGCCGGTGCGAAATTGAATCAATTCCTTTGTCGAGAACTCGCCCAGAAGTCGGCTTTGATAAAGTGTTGGGCTGAAATGCGGGAGTACGTCGAACCCGAGAAGGCTGAAACGCTTTCCGATACCGACCGAGGTGAATGCTGCGCCGTCCATCGACATCCCCACCGCATAAATCGGTGTAAACCTGTCAAAAATCAGGTCATGTGACGCGATCGTCGCAGTCAGGAATCCGTTCTTTCCCGGCCCGGACTTGTGGTGTGCGGTTGCACCCAGGGAGACGGATAAATCCTTGTACCCGGAAAGTGAAGGGTCATGTCCGTTGCCAGAGCCCATCAGGATTGCAAATCCGATTGCGCCGACAAACTGCGCATATGTCGCCCCAAGCAGCATGGACGCTTCCCGTACTTCACTT
Source organism: Paracoccaceae bacterium (assembly GCA_007123625.1). GTDB lineage: Bacteria > Pseudomonadota > Alphaproteobacteria > Rhodobacterales > Rhodobacteraceae > Rhabdonatronobacter. Next base: position 3,258 of record SKKS01000306.1, on the reverse strand, counting down.
CCCTCAGGTCAGCGTAAAGAGCCAGCACAGTGCTGTCAATTATCGTGACACCGTGAACGGATATCGCTGGTCATGCAATCGGCGTCACCGCGATGACGATCAATCACAGCAACTTTCCAGAGGTTGAGCGGAAAAATGCGCTCAACCTAAGCGTTTATATATGCCGGAAACATCAAAAAAGCGGCTGCGGCACAACATTGGGCAAACGGTCAATGAACAAAGAGTGCGCATGCGTCGAGACATTTCACAGCGAAGCGTTGCAAGACCGCAGCCGGGGGCGCGCGACGGTCCAGCGGGCACAGCGCTGCGCGATCTTCGATCGCAGGGTGGGAAAAAAAAGGCGCAGTCTCTCCCTTTGCGTGCCTGCTCCGCGCAACCCCATCGGCGGCGGTCTAGACCAGACGCCCGTGGCAGTGCTTGAACTTTTGTCCCGATCCGCAAGGGCAGGGATCGTTGCGCCCCGGATTGCCCCAGGTCGCCGGGTTCATCTCGTCGAAGCCATCGACCAGCGGTTCGGGGCGCTGCCCGTCATTGTCCTGAGCTACTTGCAGCGCCTGCTGTTGCAATTGCAACTGGCGCAGCATGGCATCCTGTTCGTCCTTGGACAGCGGACGGATGCGCGACAACTGTTGCGACACATCCTCGCGCAGCGACTCGAGCATCGATTCGAACAGCACAAAGGCTTCGGACTTGTATTCGTTGAGCGGGTCGCGCTGGGCGTAGCCCCGGAAATTGACCGCGGAGCGAAGGTGATCGAGCCGCAGCAGATGCTCGCGCCATTTGCGGTCGATGGTCTGCAGCAGCAACTGCTTCTCGATCGTGCGCATCTGTTCGGGGCCGAATTGCTCGGTTTTCTCGGCCATCAGCCGGTCCGAGATTTCGTACATGCGCTCGCGGATCACTTCCTGATCGGCACCGTCTTCTTCGGTCCAGTCTTCGGCCGGGATGTCGATCCCCAGTTTTTCCTGCGCGGAGGTGCGAAGCCCTTCGGGGTCCCATTGCTCGGCATAGGTGTTGGCGGGCATGTGACGGTCGACCAGATCATCCACCACCTGGTGGCGCATGTCGTCGACCACATCGGAAAGATCGTCAGACATCATGATTTCAAGGCGCTGCCCGAAGATCACACGCCGCTGATCGTTCATGACGTTGTCGAATTTCAGCAGCGTCTTGCGGATGTCGAAGTTGCGCGCCTCGACCTTGGCCTGCGCCTTCTCCAGCGACTTGTTTACCCAGGGGTGCACGATCGCTTCGCCATCCTTCATGCCAAGGGTGGACAGCACCTTGTCCAGCCGCTCGGACCCGAAGATCCGCATCAGGTCATCCTCGAGCGACAGGAAGAATACCGACCGGCCCGGATCACCCTGCCGCCCGGAGCGGCCGCGCAACTGGTTGTCGATACGGCGGCTTTCGTGGCGCTCGGTGGCAAGCACAAACAGGCCGCCGGCTTCAAGCACCTTCTTCTTTTCGTCAGCGACTTCGGCTTCGATGCGGGCGCGGGTCTCGGCGGGGTCGGCATCGGGGGTTTCGGCCAGCGCGTCCAGCACGCGCATTTCGACGTTGCCGCCAAGCTGGATGTCGGTGCCGCGTCCGGCCATGTTGGTGGCGATGGTTACTGCGCCCAGCCGCCCGGCATCGGCGACAATCTGGGCTTCCTTTTCGTGCTGGCGGGCGTTCAGCACGTTGTGAGGGATACCTTGATCGCCCAGCAACCTTGAGAGTTCCTCGGATTTCTCGATCGAAGTGGTCCCGACCAGGATCGGTTGACCCTTTTCGTGGGCCGCGCGGATTTCCTCGATCACGCCTTCGATCTTCTCGCGCCCGGTGCGATAGACCTGGTCGTGTTCATCCTCGCGGGCGATGGGCAGGTTGGTGGGGATCTCGACCACGCCCAGGTCATAGATCTCCCTGAATTCCTCGGCTTCGGTCGACGCGGTACCGGTCATCCCGGCAAGCTTTTCGTAAAGCCGGAAATAATTCTGGAAGGTCACGCTGGCCAGCGTCACGTTCTCGGGCTGGATCGCGCAGTTTTCCTTGGCCTCGATGGCCTGGTGCAGCCCTTCGGACAGGCGCCGCCCGGCCATCATCCGGCCGGTGAATTCATCGATCAGAACCACCTGTCCGTCGCGGACAATGTAGTTCTGGTCTTTGTGGAACAGCTTGTGCGCGCGCAGCCCCTGATTGACGTGGTGAACCAGCGTCGACGATTCCGGATCGTACAGCGACTGTCCCTCCGACAGCAGCTCGGCTGCCATCAGCAGTTCTTCGATGTACTCGTTTCCGGCCTCGGACAGGCTGGCGCTGCGCAGCTTCTCGTCGATAGTGTAGTGTTCTTCGCGCAGCTGCGGAATGATCCTGTCCACCGCCACATACAGGTCCGAGCGGTCCTCGGATGGCCCCGAGATGATCAGCGGGGTGCGGGCCTCGTCAATCAGGATCGAGTCGACCTCGTCCACGATGGCGAAGGAATGGCCGCGCTGGAACATCTGGTCCAGCTCGGCGCGCATGTTGTCGCGCAGGTAATCGAAGCCCAGTTCGTTGTTGGTGGCATAAGTGATGTCGGCGTCATAGGCCGCCTTCTTTTCGTCTTGCGGCTGCTGCGGATACACCACGCCCGTGGTCATGCCCAGCTTCGCATAGACCTTGCCCATCCATTCGGAGTCGCGCCTGGCCAGATAGTCGTTGACCGTGACGATATGGACGCCCTTGCCCGTAAGCGCATTCAGATACGCCGGAAATGTGGCCACCAGGGTCTTGCCCTCACCGGTCTTCATCTCGGCGATGTTGCCACGGTGCAGGAAAATCCCGCCGATCAGCTGCACATCGAAGGCACGCAGGCCAAGCGCGCGAAGCGCGCCCTCGCGGCAGTTGGCAAAGGCTTCGACCAGCACATCGTCCAGGCTGGCGCCCTCGGCGACACGCGCTTTCAATTCGGCGGTTCTGGCCACCAGATCGGCATCGGACATGCTGCGGAAGTCTTCTTCCAGCGCGTTGATGGCGGCAACAATCGGGCGGGTCTTCTTGATCATCCGGTCGTTCGGGGTCCCGAAGACCTTTTTCGTCAATGTCCCAAAACCCAGCATATGGTCTCCGTATCGTCTGCCTGTACGCGCATGCCTGGCACGGATGCGGTGCGGTCGGTCAAGATTTCGTGCAGGCACCGGGGTTGCCCGTGCGCGCGTGCTTCCATAGAAACGCGGCTGAGCGGGGCGGCCCCGGGCATCGCAGGATCGTTTCGCGATGTAATGGGTGGCCCCT
>SKKS01000130.1 GCA_007123625.1 Paracoccaceae bacterium | reverse complement strand
GATGCGGTCATCGATCCCCGCCGCCAGCATCCGGTCCTCGAAGGCGTGGCGCAGCGAATAGAGCGTGTGATCATCGCTCTCCATCAGACCGTTCCCGCGGAGGAACTTGTTCACCGTCGCCGACAGGCTGGCGCTGCTCTTGCGGTAGCGCGGGAAGCCCTCAGGGAAGGCGCGCATCGCCTCCAGCGAGACGCCCAGCAGTGGCACCACCCGCCGGGCGTGCCTGCTCTTGATCTGGCGCTCCTCGGGTTCGATGGCGATATGCGGCACGTTGTGGTTCAGCCGGATCGTCTTTGCGGTCAGCGCCGCCAGTTCCGAGGGGCGGCAGCCGGTGTTCACCATCACCAGCAGGATGGCCCGCGCCTCGGGGTTCAGGCCGTCGAGCGCCCCCTTCGCCAGCAGCTTCTCCCGGATCCACGTCGTCGAGAAGGGCGGGCGCTTCCTGGCGTCGCCTTCCTTGAAGGACAGATCCGTCAGCGGCAGCACCAGCCCGAGGCGCTTCATCTTGTTCACGGTCTTGAGCACGCTCCCGATATGGATCAGGTCCTTGTTGGCGCTGTTGGGCGTGAGTTCCTCGTCTTCCAGCCGTTCCATCCACCAGTTGCGGAAATCGAGCATGTCATCGCCGGTGATGTCATGGATGGGCTTGTCGCCGATCACCGCGATCAGGTTGCGGATGGCCTTGATGCGCGGGTTCTTCCAGCGTCTGAGCTGATCATCGGACTTGCCCAGGGTCTTGTCCTTGGCCAGCGTCCAGTAGAGCTCCAGCGCCTTGCTGAGGGTAATAGGGGGCTCCTTCGCCCCGCCCAGGGTTGCAGCCGCCTCAACCATGTCGGGGGCGTCGGGCTTGTCCCTGAAGCCCGAGACCGCCTTGAACCGGTCGCGCAGCTCTTCCAGCGGCAGTCTGGCCACCTCTTCGGCGCGCATGTAGCGGAAGCCCCGCGCCGCGGCGAGTTCGCGCGCGGCCTGAAAGCGTGCTTCCGCATCGGCACTGTCACCCGCGAGCTTCGCTTCCCAGCCCGCAACCAGCTGCGCCCAAGTCGCGCCCTCCTTGGTCTTGGCGACCGCGGGCGAATCCGTGTGCAGGCTTACCCAGACGAACTTGCGCGGCTCAACCGCCGCATAGCGCTTCGGCACCCGCTTGTAGAGGTAGAGCGTGCCCTTCTTCGAGCCGTCGCGCGTCCTGATTGCCATGTGCCTGTCCCTGGTGACTCGGGAAGCTTGTAGCACAGATTGTATTGCAGTTTGTATAGCAATAATTGAACTCCTCTCCGCAAAAACTTCTGAAATATATTGAAATCAACGGCTTGAATTCATCGCAATGAGATGAATTGGCGGAGAGACAGGGATTCGAACCCTGGGACCCCGTAAAGGGTCAACGGTTTTCGAGACCGCCCCGTTCGACCACTCCGGCACCTCTCCGACGGCGTCCGGATAAATTGGAATGGCGGGTCACGCAAGGGGAAACTTGCGGATTTTCCCGGCCGCGCTTCTGGGCTAGGATTCCGGAGCGCGTCGGAGTTGGCGTCAGGGAACAGGTCTGGGGTAAGCGACATGGTGACGTTTGGGGGCGCGTGCGCGCATGGGTTACGTTTGGGTGCGGTGCTGCTGGCGCTTGTCGGTTCGGCTCGGGCCGATGTGGGGCCCGGGATGGCAACGCTGAGCGAAGCCTACATGCTGGACGAGCTGTTCGCGATCATTGCCGAGGAGGGGCGCGACAACGCCGCGACCATCCATTCCGAAGTGCTGGATCATGCAGCGGGCGATGCCTGGGACAGGGCGGTCCGGCGGCTTTACGACCCGGCGCGGCTGCATACGGTTTTCCTCGGGGAACTCACGCAGGAGCTGGCGACGCAGCCGCAGGTGATCGACGCAGCGCTGGCCTTTGCCGACGCGCCTGCGGGCCGCCAGCTGATTCAGCTTGAAATCGAGGTGCGTGCAGCGATGCTGGATGACGACATCGACGCGGCCGCGCGCGACCGACTGGCCATGGCACGGGACGAAGACGCGGACACGCTGGGCTTCGTGCGCGAACGGATCGCGGTGCACGATCTGGTCGAGATGAACGTCTCGCTGGGGCTCAACTCGGCTTTGGCGTATTTCACGGGCTTCAATGACACCGCGCCGGGGTCGATGCGGCTGGATGCGGGGCGGATCATGGGGGATGTCTGGCAGCAGGAACCGGCGATCCGGGCCGAAGTCGGCGAATGGCTGGAAGCCTATTTCCTGCTGGCCTATTCGCCGCTTTCAGAAGACGCGCGCGCCGAAGCGATGGTGCATTTCGAAGCGTCCGAAGGCGCGGCCTTCAACACCGCGATGTTCAATGCCTTTGATCGGGTGTTCGCGCAGGTGTCGGCCGCTTTGGGGGCCGAGGTCGGGCGCGTTCTGGCGATGCGTGACATCTGACGCGGCGCGCTTGGGCACGGCTTGTCGCGGTCGCTGCCGGATAGGTCCTGGCGGTGCATCCATGCGCAAAAGCGGTTTTCCGCGCGACGCCCAGACGCTATAGCTGCGCGCGATGTCGCGCAGACAGCGGCGCAGGTTGGACAGGAGTAGGTGCATGGCACTGGCATTGGTGTTTCCCGGGCAGGGCGCACAGACCATAGGCATGGGGCGCGCACTGGCCGAGGCCAGCACCGCCGCGCGTGCGGTCTTCGCCGAGGTGGACGACGCACTTGGCGAATCGCTTTCCGCCCTGATCTGGGACGGCAGCATTGACGACCTGACCCTGACGCAGAACGCCCAGCCCGCGTTGATGGCGACTTCGCTCGCCGCGTTGCGTGCGCTCGAGGCAGAGGGCTTCGACACCGCAAGCGCGGCCTTCGTCGCGGGCCATTCGCTGGGCGAGTATTCGGCGCTGGCGGCGGCGGGGGCGCTGAGCGTGGCCGATGCGGCGCGGCTGTTGCGGATCCGGGGCCGCGCCATGCAGGCGGCGGTGCCGGTGGGGCAGGGCGCCATGGCGGCGCTGCTGGGGCTGGATTTCGCCACTGCGAGCGCCATCGCCGCCGAGGCCGCGCAGGGTGAGGTTTGCCAGGCCGCGAACGACAACGACCCGGCGCAGGTGGTGGTGTCAGGCAACAAGGCCGCAGTCGAACGCGCGATCGATCTTGCCAAGGCGCGCGGGGCCAGGCGGGCGCTGATGCTCCCGGTTTCGGCGCCGTTCCATTGCGCGCTGATGCAGCCCGCCGCTGATGTGATGGCCGAGGCACTGGCGCAGGTCACGCTGGCCGCGCCGCGCGTGCCGCTGGTCGCCAATGTCGCCGCCGAGGGTGTGCAGGACCCCGAGACGATTCGCCGCCTGCTGATAGCGCAGGTCACCGGATCGGTCCGCTGGCGCGAATCGGTGGACTGGATGGCGGGGCAGGGCGTCACCGAATTCTGGGAGATCGGCGCAGGCAAGGCGCTGTCGGGCATGATCAAGCGCATCGCCAAGGGTACGGAAACCCGCGCGATCGGCAACCCCGAGGATGTCCAGGCGGCGATCGCTGCCTACAATGCAGGCAGCGACGGGCCGCGCGGTCCGCTGGGTCTGCGCGGGGCCTGATTCTTTTTTGTGACATCATGGACATGACGCAGCGCGGGCGCCGCCGCGCTGCAGCGCCCGCACAGGTCTTCAGGCCCGACATCAGCGCCCGCGCGCATCCCTTTAGTGACACAATGGAAACCTGCCGCCTGCGGGCTGTACTCGGCTGCATGTCGTGCACGGGGACGGCGGCGCGAATCTGCAACGGGGCGCCACGTCAAGGCGAAATACAGCCCGGCGCTCGCAAAAAAGACATTGACGGGCGGGGCCTTCATACCCCAATTAGTAGGGCGCGGTGAAAACACCCACCAGATGTAGACAGTGGGCGCCGCCGGGGCAGGAACATACAACCCAACACAGGACAGGACGCACAGGCGGCGCCCTGCAGTGCGTGGCGCAGGCACCTGTGGCACGGACGGTTTGATGTCCCGAGTCCCGGCAGCCATGCGCACAGGGCAGAGTGTCGGAGAGGCCCGGCACAGGCAAAAAAGGGGACAGGCCAGTGAAGATCGAGCGCAGATTCACCACCGAGGGACAGGATGCCTATGCGGGGCTGGGGTTCACCACCACCGTATCGGAAATCCGCAACCCCGATGGCACCGTGGTTTTCCGCAACGATGCGGTCGAGGTGCCTGAGGGCTGGAGCCAGGTTGCTTCGGACGTGATCGCGCAGAAATACTTCCGCAAGGCCGGCGTGCCCGCGCACCTCAAGAAGGTCCGCGAAAAGGGCGTACCCGAATTCCTGTGGCGCTCGGTTGCCGATGACAAGGCGCTGGCAGAGCTGCCCGAGGACGCGCGCTTCGGTGGCGAAACTTCGGCCCGGCAGGTGTTCGACCGCATGGCGGGCGCCTGGGCGTACTGGGGCTGGAAGGGGGGCTATTTCAGCACCGAGGCCGACGCGCGCGCCTATCTCGACGAAATGCGCTTCATGCTGGCCGCACAGATGGCGGCACCGAACAGCCCGCAATGGTTCAACACCGGGCTGCACTGGGCTTACGGGATCGACGGGCCGGGGCAGGG
>SKKS01000252.1 GCA_007123625.1 Paracoccaceae bacterium | reverse complement strand
GGTCGATACGATCAGCGTGAAATCCTATGACCACCAGACCCGCGCCGAAGCCGTGGTGCTCAAGGCTCCGCAGGCCGAACTGATGGGCACCGACGGCGAAGGCGTGTTGATCATCGACGATCTGGTGGACACCGGCAAGACGCTGGAACTTGTGCGGCGGCTGTATCCCAAGGCACATTTCGCAACTGTCTATGCCAAGCCCCAGGGCCGCGACATGGTCGACACCTTCATCACCGAGGTCAGCCAGGACACATGGATCTTTTTCCCTTGGGACATGGCGTTGCAGTATGTCGAACCCTATCGCGGACGCTGAGCGCCCTTGACAGGAGTGACCGGGCCGCGTCAGGCGCGGTTGCGGAAATGCGGGCGGCGACTCCTGCGCATGCCCCTGTGCATGTATCACGGCATCAGGATGCCTTGGCGCTGACAGTCACCTGATTGCGCCCGCGCGCCTTGGCCGCCAGCAGTGCCTTGTCGGCCGAATCCACCACGGTTTCCAGCCGCTGCGCCATCCACTCCGGAGACATGGCGCCACACCTGGATTCGGGTTTGCAGATTGCAAGCCCCACCGACGCGGTAACAGACACCCGATCGCCGCCAGGCAGGTCCACCGGCGCAGCCTCGATGGCGCGACACACCCGTTCGGCGCATGCGCGGGCTTCGGGTAAATCCACATCCGGCAGCGCCAGCAGGAATTCCTCGCCGCCGTGGCGGGCCAGAATGTCCTGCGGACCCGTAGCAACCCTGAGCCGTTCAGCAACGGCTTCCAGAACCCTGTCCCCCGCGGCGTGCCCGTAGGTGTCATTGATCGCCTTGAACCGGTCCAGATCCAGCAGCAGCATCGCGAAACCGCGCCCTGCCCGGTCGCTCTCACGCGCCAGACGTTCAAGCCGGGGACGCAGGGACCGCCGGTTCAGAAGGCCCGTCAGCGGATCGATTGCGGCGAGGTTCAAACCCCGTTCCACCGCCGCGCGCAGCCGGTCCGTATCCCGCTTTCGACGGATCAGCAGGCGGATGCGCAGGGCCATCTCCTCGGGGTCGACGGGCAGGTGCAAGACCCCGTGCGCGCCCAGATCAAGCGCCATCGCGGCCTCGGCCTCCGCGCCCCGCGGCAGGACGGCCAGGAACATGCTGTGCCGCGTCGCCCGCCGCGCGGACAGGTCCAGCAACACCCGCAATCCGGCAGACACGGCCCCCTGCTCAGGCACAAGCACAAAAAGATCGGGCGCAGGCGCGCTGTCGCTCGCGCCCAGAACCTCTGCGGTGCCGGGGGTATCGATCACGACATCGGGGCAAAATTGTACCAGCTGGCGGCGCCAGAACAGGCTGAGGTGCGGCGCGCAACCCAGCAACGCCACACGGGGCTGGACCTCGAACGCGGCGGGGGCCTCGGCGAATCCGTAGCTTTGGCACCAGCCTTCCTGTCGGGTCAGTTCGGAATCGGTTTGGGCAACACGCAACAGGTTGCGGATGCGCGCCAGCAGCGTCAGTTCTTCCACCGGGCGCAGCAGCACATCCTCGGCGCCCGCTTGCAGCGCCGCAAGGCGCTGCGCGCGCGTGGCAGGGCCGCTCAGCACCAGAATCGGCACCCGGGCGGTGACCGGATCCGCCCGCAGCGCCCGGCACAGATCCAGCCCGTCCATGTCTGCAGGGGCAAGGTCCATCAGAATCATGTCGGGGGGCGATGCGCGCGCCATATCAAGCGCGACCAGCCCGCTGCCCGTGGCCGTCACCTCGTAACAGGCGCTGCCGAGTTTCGCTTTCAGGATGATACGGTTGACCGCAACATCATCGACGATAAGTACACAGCCCGTCATCAACCCTACTCCGATACACGGCCCAGCGCGCGGCGCGGCCATGGTTGATGAATAGTGAACAATGGTTAAGAAAGTCTTTTCGACGCGGGGATAGCTCGCTCCGGGGCGGTGCGCCTTGGAGGCATATGCACGGTTTGCGGGCGGTTGACCCCCGGCAGGCAAAGACCTATCGGAAGGCGCGCACTACCCCAGGAACCCATTCTTCATGCCAAACCCTCCCACCGTCGGCAACTGGATCGCCCTGATTGCGCTGGGGATGCTTTGGGGGGGCAGCTTTCTGGCGGTCGCTCTGGCGCTGGACGGGTTCGCGCCGCTTTGGATCGCCGCCGGGCGGATCACGCTGGCCGCGCTGGCCCTTGCCGGGGCGGCCCGGTTGCTGCGCGTGGCCCTGCCGCGCCCCGACGATGCCCCGGGGCGGCGCATCTGGGCGTATGCCCTTGCGATGGCGGTGTTCAGCAACGTGGTGCCCTTTTTCCTGCTGGCGTGGTCTCAACAACATGTTTCCTCGGGGTTTGCGGGAATATCGATGGCGGCGGTCCCGTTGTTCGTCATGGGACTGGCGCATCTGCTGGTCCCGGGCGAAGCGATGACCCGGCTCAAGGTGCTGGGCTTCGGGCTTGGGCTGGCCGGGGTGGTGGTGCTGATCGGCCCCGGCGCCCTGCGCTCCAGTGGGGCCGAGGCCGAATCCCTTGCCCGTGTACTGTGCTTTGGTGCATCGGCCAGCTATGCCATAGGCGCCATCGTCACCCGCCGCTGCCCCGAGGTACACCCGCTGGCCTTCAGCGTGATCGCACTGCTGGCCGCCAGCGTGATGATCCTGCCGGTGGCGCTGGCGGTCGAAGGGGTGCCTGCCTGGCCTTCCGATCTGCACGCGACGATGGGGCTGGTTTACCTGGGGCTGGGATCGACGGCGGCGGCAACGCTGTTGCTGGTCGGCGTCATCCGTAGCGCTGGTCGCAGCTTCCTGTCGCAGGTGAATTACCATGTGCCGGTCTGGGCGGTCCTGCTGGGCGTGCTGGTGCTGAACGAGGCCCTGCCGCCGCAGTTCCTGCTGGCGGCGGGGCTGATCCTGGCCGGGCTTGCGCTCAGCCGCTGGCGCACGCGGCGCGCACTGGCCTGAGCGGCGCATCCGGGCTAGGCTGGCCGCATGTGCGGACGCTTCGCGATCACCCTGCCCGACGACGCCATGGCGCGCGCGTTTGCCGCCGTGCCCGCAAACGACCTGCCCGAAAGCCCGCGCTTCAATGTCTGTCCGACGCAAGCGGTCGCCACCGTGACCAGCCGTGACGGTCAGCGGCATCTGGCCCCCATGCGCTGGGGTTTTCTGCCGCACTGGTACAAGTCCCCCACTGACGGGCCGCTGCTGATCAATGCCCGGGCCGAAACCATCGCCGCAAAGCCCGCTTTCCGTGCGGCGGCGCGGGAACGGCGCTGCCTCATTCCGGCCAGCGGATTCTATGAATGGACGAGGAACGCCAACGGCGACCGTCTGCCGTGGTATATACACCCGGTGCAGAGCAACGCGCTGGCCTTCGCCGGTGTCTGGCAGGCTTGGGAACGCGATGGTCTGCGCCACGTCACCTGCGCAATCGTGACCTGCGACGCCAACGCGGCACTCGGGCATATCCACCACCGCATGCCCGTCATCCTTGCGCCCGATGACTGGCCGTTGTGGCTGGGAGAGGCCGGGCATGGCGCTGCCGCCCTGATGCGCCCGGCACCCGATGCCGCACTTGCCGCCTACCGCGTGGATACCGCAGTGAATTCCAACCGCGCCAGTGGCCCCGGCCTGATCACACCGCTTGCGCCCGGCTGACGCCCCTTGCCGCGCCGCGACATTCGCGGCATTTTTCATGTGAAATACCCAAACGGAGGCCCCCATGCCGATCAAGAACCGCTTTGCCGAACTTCTTCCCGAAATCACCGAGTGGCGCCGCGACATGCATGCGCACCCCGAGATCCTGTTCGACTGTCACCGCACCGCCGCGTTGGTGGCCGAAAAGCTGCGCGCCTTTGGCTGCGACGAGGTGACCGAAGGCATCGGCCGCACCGGCGTGGTGGGCGTGATCCGGGGCAAGGCCAGCGGCTCGGGGCGTGTGATCGGGCTGCGCGCGGACATGGACGCGCTGCCGATCACCGAGGTGACGGGCCTGCCCCACGCCTCGAAAACCCCCGGCGCGATGCATGCCTGCGGCCATGACGGCCACACTGCCATGCTGCTTGGCGCGGCGAAGTACCTGGCCGAGACGCGCAATTTCGACGGCACCGTGGTGGTGATCTTCCAGCCCGCCGAAGAAGGCGGCGCCGGCGGCAAGGAAATGTGCGACGACGGGATGATGGCGCGCTGGGGCATTCAGGAGGTGTACGGCATGCACAACTGGCCCGGAAAACCGGCGGGCAGCTTCGCGATCCGCCCCGGCGCGTTCTTTGCCGCCACCGACCAGTTCGTGATCGACCTTGAAGGGCGCGGCGGGCACGCCGCGAAACCGCATGACTGCATCGACACCACCGTGGTGGCCGCGCAGCTGGTGGTGGCGCTGCAGACCATCGCCAGCCGGAACGTGGACCCTGTGAAACAGCTTGTGGTGTCGGTCTGCAGCTTCCGCACCGCGTCCGAAGCGTTCAACGTGATCCCGCAAAAAGTGCAGTTGAAAGGCACTGTGCGCACACTGGACCCCGAAGTGCGCGACCTGGCCGAAACCCGGATCAAGGCGCTGGCCGAAGGG
>SKKS01000093.1 GCA_007123625.1 Paracoccaceae bacterium | reverse complement strand
GGGGCCGCGCCGTTCCTCGTGCCGGGTTGGGCTTTGTGCGCTCAGTCCCTCGATCGCCAGCGCAAGCCGCCGGGGCGTGGCGAAGGCGCCTGCGTGGGCATAGGTCAGGCCGGCCTCGACCAGCCCATCGGTCATCAGCTTGCGCAGGTCCTGCGCGGCGCGGGGCTGCATCCGGGCGGGGATTTCCTCGGAGAAGAGTTCGATCAGAAGGTCGGGCATGAGATCAGCTTTCGGGGGTCAGCCTGGGGCGGCATCGGGGGTCAACGCTCGGCCGGGCGCTCGGCCAGACGCTCAGGCGGGGGCGGGCAGCCGGGGGGCACGGGGTCGCCGTCGAAATGCGCCTCGCCGCAGCGGTTGATCTGGTGCCAGGCAAAGGCCCGGCCATCGGGATACACCGCCACCACTCGGTCGATCCCGTAGCGGATATGCGCCTGCCCCAGAACCGCCTGCGCGCGCCCGTCTTCGAGCGCGGCGCCGATGGCGCGGGCGTCGAAGCAGTCGAACCAGTTCGGCGCGATCAGCGGTGCGGCCTCGGGGTAGGGGGTGAATTGCGCGGGGTCGGCCTCAAGCGTGAAACAGGCGCGGTAGCGGATGGGGGAGCTGTCTGAATCGATCCCCTGAAACGCGCTCACCGGCTGGTCCTGCACCGCCGCCGCACCCAGGGGAGTCAGCGCCACCGAGTCTTGCGCGGGCAGGCGGTCGTAATAGGCATAGACTGTCAGGTACCACGCCCCGAACCCGGCCAGGACGGTGCCGCCCACCAGAAGGATCACCATGAAGCGCGCGATCATGCGGCAACCCCGTCCAAAGTGCCGCCCGCTGCGGTCTGCACGAAGGCATCGGCGCACAGCTTCGCCAGCGTGCGCACACGGCCGATATACGCCTGCCGTTCCGTGACCGAGATCACGCCGCGCGCGTCCAGCAGGTTGAACAGATGGCTGGCCTTGATGCACTGGTCATAGGCCGGGTGCACCATGATGATGGCCCGCCCGGCGCTGTCGGTGGCAGGTGCGTCCAGGATGCGCCGGCATTCGGCCTCGGCGTCCTTGAAGTGCTGGAACAGCATGTCGGTATCGGCCTGTTCGAAGTTCCAGCGCGAATACTCCTGCTCGGTCTGGCGGAAGACATCGCCATAGCGCAGCGGGATGGGCGCGTCCGGGTCGTTGAACGGCATGTCCATGACATGATCGACGCCAAGCACATACATGGCCAGCCGCTCCAGCCCATAGGTCAGCTCGCCCGACACGGGGCGGCAGTCATGGCCGCCAACCTGCTGGAAATAGGTGAACTGGCTGACCTCCATCCCGTCGCACCAGACTTCCCAGCCCAGCCCCCAGGCGCCAAGGGTGGGCGATTCCCAGTCATCCTCGACAAAGCGGATATCGTGGAGCGCATCATCGACCCCGATGGCGCGCAAGCTGCCCAGGTACAGATCCTGCAGATCGGGGGGCGAGGGTTTGATGATGACCTGGAACTGGTAATAGTGCTGCAGCCGGTTGGGATTGTCGCCATAGCGCCCGTCGGTGGGGCGCCGCGAAGGCTGGACATACGCCGCCGCCCAGGGGCGCGGGCCGAGTGCGCGCAGGGTCGTGGCCGGGTGAAACGTGCCTGCGCCCACCTCCAAGTCATAGGGCTGCAACACCGCGCAGCCCTGTGCGGCCCAGTAACTCTGCAACCGCAGGATGATTTCCTGGAAACTGCGCGGCTTTTCCAAGGTTTGGGGCATGAGTGCCTCTTGTCACGGCGGGGGGATCACATAAAGCTGTGCCTCCATAGGCAAGCCACGCGAAGGGGTCAACGGCACTGAACCAGATTTGAGAGTCGGTGCCCACAAGCTCTGCTAGGGTGGGATCAGGTAACAAAATTGCGGAGACTGCGGTGATCAAGGTGTTTCGGGTTTTCTTGTTTGTGCTGGTCGGGCTGGCGGCGGCACCGGAGCGGGGCATGGCGCAGACCGTGTTCTGGGTACAGGTCGAGGCGCATTCGACCGAGGCCGAGGCCGTCGCGCGCGCGCAAGCGTACGCGCAAAGTATCGGCAATACAGCCGGTTTCCGGCTTCCAAGCGGCTGGAATGCCGTGGTGCTTGGGCCCTTTGCGGCGCGTGAGGAGGCCGATGCGCAACGCCGCAGCCTGCTGGCGGCGCGGGCGATCCCGTCGGACGCTTTCGTGTCGGACGGTCAGGGATTCGGGCGGCGCATCTTCCCTGCGGACGCCGCGGCAACCCCTCTTCCGGTCCCCGAGCCGACGTCTGAGCCGGAAACCGAAGCGCTGGCCGAGATCATCGCGCCCGAAGTCATCGAAGAACCCGAGGAAACACTGCGCGAGGCACAGGTGTCCGAAGGGCGGCTGACCCGCGACGAACGCGCGGCGATCCAGGTCGCGCTGCAGTGGTTCGGTTTCTACAACCTGGGCATTGATGGCGCCTTTGGCCCGGGCACCCGCCGCGCGATGTCCGCCTGGCAAGAGGCTCAGGAACTGAACGCGACCGGCGTCATGACCACGCGACAGCGCGAGGCCCTGATCCGCGCGTATTCGATGGAGCTTGCCGCGCTGGGCATGGACGAGTGGGAGGACGAGCGCGCAGGCATCCGCATACAGTTGCCGCTCGCCATGGTCGAATTTGACCGCCACGAAGCCCCGTTCGCGCACTTCGGATCGCGCGACGACAGCGGCGTTCAGGTGCTGCTCATCAGCCAGTCCGGCACGCAAGCCACGCTGTTCGGCCTTTACGAAATCATGCAGACGCTTGAAATCGTGCCGATGGAGGGCGAGCGGCGGCGCCAGGCCAATTCATTTTTGCTGACCGGCCTGAGCGAGACACTGCGCTCGCACACCTTCGCGCAGTACCAGCGCGGGCAGATCAAGGGCTGGACCCTGATCTGGACACCGGACCGGGACGATCAGATGGCACGCGTGCTGCCGATGATGCAGGACAGCTTTGCCACCTTCGGCGATACGCTGCCCGATGGCATCGGCGAGGCGAGCGCCGTGCAGCGGCGCGACCTCCTGTCGGGGCTGGCGGTGCGGCGCCCGGAGCGGTCGCGCTCGGGGTTCTACATCGACGCGACCGGCACGGTGCTGACCTCGCTTGAAGCTGTAGACAGCTGCGAGCGCGTGACGATCGACGAAGTGTATGGCGCCAGCGTCGTTGCACGAGACGAGGCGTTGGGAATCGCGGTCCTGCGCCCCGATACGCCGCTGGTGCCGCTGGCCTTTGCCCAGTTCGCAGGCAGCGATCCGCGACTGGACAGCGAAATCTGGGTGTCTGGCTTCGGCTTCGAGGACATGCTGACCCGCCCGCTTCTGACCTCGGGCGCGCTGGAGGACCTGCGCGGCCTGAACGGTGAGGATAACCTGCTGCGCATCGGCGCCGCGCTCCAGCCCGGCGACAGCGGCGGGCCGGTATTCGACGGCAATGGCGCGGTGATCGGGCTGGTGCTGCCCGCAGTCGATACCGGCGGGCGCTTGCTGCCGTCGGATGTGGGCTTTGCCGCGCGCTCGGACGCTTTGCGCGATTTCCTGACCAGCAACGGCATCCGGACAGGTACGCAAAGTGCGGCGGGCGCCGTGCCGCCCGGCATACTGACCCGCATGGCGGGCGATCTGACGGTGCTTGTGTCCTGCTGGAACTGACCCCCGCGCGCGGCCGCTATCTGACGCCAGTCCAGTGCGGGCGCGTGACCGCGCGCCCGTACAATCGGCCTGCGCTGGCGGTCGCCCGCGACACGCCCGAAGAAAAGCATCCGATTTCACACCGCCGTGACGGTTGCAGCCCCTCGGGCACCTTCCTATATAGCCCGCGAGGAGGCCGAGCGCAGAACGCGTGACGCCGACGCTTCAGGTGGGCCGGGGCCGACGCGGACTTGCCCGCCTGCCACATCGCTTGAACTCAGAGGATGCTGTCACATGAGCAAAGTCATCGGTATCGACCTCGGAACCACGAACTCCTGCGTTGCCATCATGGATGGGGCGCAGCCGCGCGTGATCGAGAACGCCGAAGGCGCCCGCACCACGCCGTCGATCGTGGGCTTCACCGAGAGTGAACGTCTTGTCGGCCAGCCGGCCAAGCGCCAGGCCGTCACCAACCCCACCAACACCGTCTTTGCCGTCAAACGCCTGATCGGGCGGCGGCTGGGCGATGCCGAGGTTGAGAAAGACAAGAAGCTGGTGCCCTATTCCATTGTCGATGGCGGCAATGGAGATGCCTGGGTCGAGGTGCGCGGCGAGAAGTATTCGCCCAGCCAGATTTCCGCCTTCATCCTGCAGAAGATGAAAGAAACCGCCGAAAGCTATCTCGGCGAAAGCGTCACGCAGGCGGTCATCACGGTTCCGGCGTATTTCAACGACGCCCAGCGCCAGGCCACCAAGGACGCGGGCAAGATCGCAGGGCTTGAAGTCCTGCGGATCATCAACGAACCCACCGCAGCCGCGCTGGCCTATGGTCTGGACAAGAAGGAAACCCGCACCATCGCGGTCTATGACCTTGGCGGCGGCACCTTCGACATTACCATTCTGGAAATCGACGACGGGTTGTTCGAGGTGAAATCCACCAATGGCGACACGTTCCTGGGCGGTGAAGACTTCGACATGAAGATCGTTCACTACCTGGCCGACGAGTTCAAAAAGGAACACGGCGTCGACCTGACCCTCGACAAGATGGCGCTGCAGCGGCTGAAGGAAGCCGCCGAGAAAGCCAAGATCGAGCTGTCGTCAAGCCAGCAGACCGAGATCAACCAGCCGTTCATCAGCATGGACAAGTCCACAGGCCAGCCGTTGCATCTTGTGATGAAGCTGACCCGTGCCAAGCTGGAATCGCTGGTCAGCGATCTGGTCAAGAAGTCGATGAAACCTTGCGAGGCCGCGCTCAAGGATGCGGGCCTGTCGAAATCCGACATTGACGAGGTGGTACTGGTCGGCGGCATGACCCGCATGCCGCGCGTGGTCGAGGAAGTGACCAAGTTCTTCGGCAAGGAGCCGCACAAGGGCGTCAACCCCGACGAGGTTGTGGCCCTGGGCGCCGCCATTCAGGCCGGTGTGCTGCAGGGCGATGTCAAGGACGTGGTTCTTCTGGACGTGACACCGCTGTCGCTGGGGATCGAAACCCTGGGCGGCGTGTTCACCCGGCTGATCGACCGCAACACCACCATCCCGACCAAGAAAAGCCAGGTGTTCTCGACCGCCGAGGACAACCAGAACGCGGTGACGATCCGGGTGTTCCAGGGTGAGCGCGAAATGGCCGCGGACAACAAGATGCTGGGCCAGTTCAACCTTGAAAACATCCCGCCCGCGCCGCGCGGCATGCCGCAGATCGAAGTGACCTTCGATATCGACGCGAACGGGATCGTCAATGTCTCAGCCCGCGACAAGGGCACCGGCAAGGAACAGAAGATCACCATCCAGGCGTCGGGCGGGCTGTCGGACGAGGACATCGAAAAGATGGTCAAGGACGCCGAGGCCAATGCCGAGGCAGACAAGCAGCGCCGCGAACTGGTCGAGGCCCGGAACCAGGCCGAAAGCCTGATCCATTCCACCGAGAAGTCGCTGGAGGAATACAAGGACAAAGTCGACCCGACCACAGTCGAAGCGATCGAGCTGTCGATTTCTGCCCTGCAGGAACAGCTTGAAGGCGATGACGCGGGCAAGATCAAGTCCGGCATCCAGAACGTCACCGAGGCTTCCATGAAACTGGGCGAAGCGATCTACAAGGCCCAGCAGGACCAGTCCGAAGGTGCCGCCCCGGACGAGGGCGAGCCCCGCGCGACGGACGAAGACATCGTTGACGCCGATTTCGAGGATCTTGGCGACGACAAGCGCAAGTAAGCGCGGAAATCCCCATCGGTCCCGGCCCGGACATCTCCGGGCCGGGACATTGCGTTGAAATGAGGCACACATGGCTAAGCGGGATTTCTACGAGGTTCTGGGCGTGGAGCGCGGCGCATCGGCCGAAGAGTTGAAGAAAGCCTATCGCAAGAAGGCGAAAGAGCTGCACCCCGACCGCAACGCGGACAACCCACAGGCCGAATCGCAGTTCAAGGAAGTCAACGAAGCCTATGAGGCACTGAAGGACCCGCAGAAAAAGGCCGCCTACGACCGGTTCGGCCACGCGGCGTTCGATGGCGGCATGGGTGGCGGGGGGCCGCGCGGGCGCCCCGGTGGCGGTTATGGCGGGAACGCCGATTTCGCCAGCGCATTCTCGGACGTGTTCGAAGACCTGTTCGGCGATTTCGTGGGCGGGCGCGGCGGCGGCGGGCGCCAGCGTGCCAGCCGCGGGTCGGACCTGCGCTACAACATGGGCATCACGCTGGAAGATGCGTATTCCGGCACGCGCAAAAGCATCCGCGTGCCCACCCTTTCGTCGTGTGACGCCTGCAACGGCACCGGGGCCGAAGGCGGCGCCGAACCGGTCACCTGTCCGACCTGTTCGGGCATGGGCAAGGTGCGCGCGCAACAGGGGTTCTTTACCGTCGAACGCACTTGCCCCACCTGCGGCGGCAGCGGACAGATCGTCAAGAACCCGTGCAAGGTCTGCGCCGGTGCCGGACGGGTGGAAAAGGAGCGCTCACTCAGTGTCAACGTGCCTGCGGGCGTGGAAACCGGCACCCGAATTCGCCTGTCCTCGGAGGGGGAAGCAGGGTTGCGCGGTGGACCGGCAGGCGATCTGTACATCTTCATCGAGGTCGAGGATCATCCGATCTTCGTGCGCGACGGCATGAACCTGTATTGCCGGGTGCCCGTCAGCATGGCCAAGGCGGCCCTGGGCGGCGAGGTCGAGGTCCCCACCATCGACGGTGGCCGCTCGCGCGTGAAGGTCCCCGCGGGCAGCCAGTCGGGCCGCCAGATGCGCCTGCGTTCAAAGGGCATGCCCGCGCTGCGCGGCGCCGGGCACGGTGACATGCTGATCGAACTTGCCGTGGAGACGCCCGTGAACCTGACCGCGCAGCAAAAAGAACTGCTCGAGGAATTCGAGCGGCTCAGCCCGGACAACAACCCGCATTCCTCGGGCTTTTTCGACAAGGTGAAAAGCTTCTGGGATGGCATGAAAGGCTGACACCCCAATAAGGCGCGTGCCGCTCCTCCTTCTGGTGCGCGCCTGCTGGCGCCGTTCGGGACTTGGCACCCAAGGGCGTCGGGCGTGGCGTCGGATGCCCTGTCCCGACAGGGCCGCGCTTGACGGCAGTGCCCTGTCCGGTGGCCCTTATGTCTTTACCTAATTGTCGCCCAGCATCCATTCGCCGTTCGGGAACAGCGCATGGAACGCGAATGCGAAGGGGATGTCATGGGGCAGATCGCGCCCCTGCGTGTCGCGGACACGGACGGTGCCGACATCGCGGCCCTGGGCAATGTCGCGGCTGTCCAGCGCCGAGGCCTGACCGGGGCGCCAGTTCAGGACCACACCCGCCTCGCGGATCTCGCCTTCGTCGCGCAGCCGCGCAAAGGTCCAGGCGCGGTTCTCCACGCGCACGACGCGGGCCAGGGGCGAGATGCCATGCGGCGGGTCCTCGCCCTGATACAGGAACGGACGCGGCGAACTATCATAGCCGACATAGGGGTTGCTGCCATACGCGCGCCGCCATTCGGGTTCATCCATCACCAGCCCGTCGGGATTGCGGTCGATGAATTCGGCCCAGCTTTCCATCCAGCCGGGCAACAGCGTCAGGCTGTGGCCGGTGTGTCGGCCCACGATCCCTTCGCCCGTGGCCTGCTGCCACCAGGTTTCGGTCTCGCGGTCGTACATCACCATATCCGAGTGACGGAGCTTGCCGGAAACCCCGAAAGTGTGGCGCGCGCCATCGATCCGGGCGTCGAATATCATCGCGGAATTGCAAAGGGGGCAGAAGGTAACGGCAATCGGCTTGCCGCCCACCACATCGTTTACGATCTCATGCCACATCAGATAGCGGATCGGATAGGCGCGCGGCCTCTCGCCCTCGGGGGCATAGGTCATGACCGGCTCGCGTGCGGCGATGCGCGTTTCGTCGACCGCGTCCAGGAATACAGGCTCCCAGATCGCGGGGATGCCATCGCGCGGCGGCCCGCCCGAGAGGATCTCGGACAGGTCCACACTGGCGGTGGCGAAGTCGGTTTTCGGAAACTCCGCGCTCCATTGCGGCGGGATCTCGGACAGCGCGGGGACGGCCGTCAACATGACGCCGACGGCAAGGGCGGCAAGGCGGATCATGGCATCTCCTTTCTGTCGGTTTGCAATTCGGTCGCGAAGGCGCCGGTGGCGCGTTGACAGGTCTCCGGATCGGCGGGCACCATCACCGATGCACGACGGCAAAGCAGAACCTGAAATGTGCCCACGATCTGCGGCGCGGGTCCCGAAAGCTCAAGTCGTGTGAAAGCGAATGCGTCCGGGCCCGGCATATCCGCGGTCTGCCAGAAGTCGCTGAAACCGTCTGGCCGATAGGTCACGCGGGCATCGACAGGTTGCGCGCCGGGGGCGGCCCCCGGTGGCAGGGCGAGCTTCACCACCAGACGCGCAGGCCCCGCCGCGCCTTCGAAGCTGATCGCGTCCAATATCGAAAAGCGTGTCATCCCGACGCGGTCCGGCACGGGCTGGAACTGCCCCGGCGCATCGGCGAAGTCGAAGCGCATGAAGTCCACGCCCCCGGCACGCGTCGCCGTCGCCGCAGCGCACGCCGGGATCAGGGCGCACGCAAGGACAAGGCACGCGCGGCGTTTCATGGCGTGGCCTGTCGGGGCAGCCATGACGCGAAACGCAAATGGACCGGGGCGCATGCGCCCCGGTTCCCTTGGGTCAATTGCGCACCCGGTACTGTTCTTCCATGAACAGCAGATCATCCGTGCCATCGCTGCTTCCCATGTGGCAGGCGGCGCAGAAATACATTCCGTCCGAGTTCGCGCCAAGCGTCCGGCCCATCAACCCGCCGTCCGGCATGATCGCGCTGTATATCCAGTCGTTGGTGTCGGGCGAGGTGCCTGCCTCGGCCTTCTCCATCAGGAACAATGTTTCCCAGAACCCCTGCCCGTCCTCGCCGACACTGAACGTGGGCTTGGCGACAATACCGCCCACGGGCATTTCGCCGATATCTTCGTACAGGCCATAAACCTCGCCCGCGATCGCGTTGGCATGGTTGGTGGCAAAGCGCTCGCCATGCGTGAACGAGATATAGGGGACCGCGGCAAAGTTGCGCCAGTTGGCGAATTCCGCCCCTTCGGCGCGGTCGGATTCGGACCACGCGGCAAGGATCGGTGGTGTGGCGCCGGTTGCCCCCATCGCCTCCATCGCGTCGATCATGCAGTCATAGAGCGCTTGCAGTTCCTCATCGCTGACTTCAGGCGAGGGGGCAGCTGCCGCGCAGGGACCGCACGGGCCACAGGCCCCGCAGGGCACACAGGCGGCACAATCCATTGCAGCACAGGGAGCGCAGGCTTTCGCCGCGCACGGGTTGGCGGCACAGGGATCAGCGGCACAGGCCATCGCCTCGCATGGCGCGCAGGGATCACAGGCCGCAGGCGCGCAGGGGCCGCAAGGGTCCGCCGCGCAAGGGTTGGCCGATGCTTCTTGCAGCCGCGGAATATAGCAGCCCGTTGCATCGCCGACACCCGCGGCGCACGGACCACAGGGGCCGCATGGGTCACAGGCCATGGCCGCGCAGGGATTAGCGGCGCAGGGATCCGCCGCACAGGGGTCTGCGGCGCAGTCCATCGCCGCGCAGGGTGCGCATGGGTCGCAAACCGCGCAGGGATTGGCCGCGCAGGCGCTTGCCACAGCCGGTGTTGCCGCGCTCATGCCGATGACCATGGCCGCGCCACCAAGGCTCATTGCGCCCATCCCCAGCGCAAGGGCAAGCGCGGTACTTGATTTCAGTTGAAACTTGTGGCGACAGCCGCAGGTGGCGGCTTCGGGGTCTGGTTGCATCGGGGCCTCCCTTTTCGGTTTTCTGTTGCGCACGTCACCTGCAGATGCGCTTCTTGCGGCGCAGTGGTGCGCAAAGCCGTGCAGACCCCAGTTCGACGGGATGAACTGATTGGTTACGCCCCGGACTGAAGAAAACCGGAAAAAGGAAAATCCGCGAAATCAGTGTAACCTGTGCGCGTGTCCAGTCGTATCCTCAGAGAATGCGCCGCCGACCGGCGCCAGGATGCAAGGAATCGCCCGGCAATGGACAGCGCAACCGAAGGCGCCGGAAGCGAAACAACGGGAAAAAGCCGGCACGCCGCGCTGGATGCGCTGATGTGCGCGGCGCAGAACGGCGACAGGCGCGCCTATCAGGCGCTCCTCAAGGAAGTCGCGGTCAGGATGCGGCGGCTGGTATCGGCGCGGGCGCCCTGGCTGGGCCATGCCGATGTCGAGGATATCGTGCAGGATGTGCTTTTGTCGCTACATACCGCGCGCGCGACATGGGACCCGCAGCGCCCCTTCATGCCGTGGATTGCCGCTATTGCGCGCAATCGACTGGCCGATCATGCGCGCCGCTACGCGCGCAGACAGGCGTTCGATCAGGCGGCGAACGATCTGGCCGAGGTGTTTTCGAGTACGCCCGGCCAGACCCATGCAGAGCGAGTGGTGAATCTGATGTCGGTACGGCGCGCCATGAACGAACTGACCGAGGGCGAACGTCGGGCGTTCGAACTTGTGCGACTGCGCGAGATGTCACTGGCCGAAGCGGCGGACGCAGGGAAAACAACGGTCGGCGCAATGAAGGTTGCCGTTCACCGCGCCACCCGTAAACTGAAACGCGCGATCAACAGGGATGGCACCGAAATCGAATGAATACCGAGGAGTTGATCGACACGCTTGCGCGCGATGCGGGACCCGTTCGCCCCCTGCCCACGCCTGCGCGCCGCGTGCTGGGCTGGCTGTTCGTGGCCCTGGGGTTTGCCGCCGCGATGGTCTGGGCGATCGGACCGCGCCCTGACCTGGCCGAGCGGCTGACCGAGGCGCGTTTTCTGTTCGAGCAGGGCGCCGCGCTGGCCACCGCCGCCGCCGCCGCCATGGCCGCACTGGCGCTGACCCTGCCCGATGCCGCCCGATTCTGGCGGTGGCTTCCGGTGATCCCCGGCGCGGCCTGGCTGGGCACGCTGGGGCTGGGCTGCCTGCGCGACTGGGCGCAGATGGGCCCGGCGGGGCTGCGCCTGACGCCGGACCCCGAATGCTTTGCCTATATCGCACTGATCGGGTCGCTGCCGCTTCTGGTGCTGGTGCTGATGCTGCGCCGCGGCGCGGCGCTGCGGCCGTCGTGGACATTGGCGCTGGCAGCGTTGGCCGCCGCCGCAGTCGGCAATTTCGCGCTGCGGCTGTTTCATACGCAGGACGCGGCACTCATGGTGCTGGTCTGGCAGGTGGGCGCGGTGCTACTGATCGCGGGGGTTGCGGCGCTCTGCGGGCGCAGCGTGTTGCGCTGGCCCGGGGTGCCGACATGACCGCCGCGCCGCGCGGGATCGCCGCGCCCGACCTTTCACAGGTTGATCGCGCGACGCTCGACACGATGGCCAGCGCCGCCGCCGAGATCGCGGAATGCACGCGGGTTCTCAGGAAAGCGGGCCTCAATCCTGTGGGCGAGGTGCTGAAAGGCCAGGGCAAGTTCGTGAAGATGGGCCACTACCCCAAGGGCGACGTCTTTGACCGCGAAACCCAGAGCCAGTACTACTATCACGCCCACCGCGAAGGCGAGCATGGCCATTTCCACTGCTTCCTGCGCGCGCCCGGCATGCCCGACGGCGTGGCCCCGGCGCCCGAGGCCGAAGGACGCGACTGGCCCCGGGACGACAAGGCGCTGGCGCATCTGGTGGCCGTGTCCATGGACCGCTTCGGCGTACCCATCCGGATGTTCACCACCAACCAATGGGTCACCGGCGAGACATGGTATCCGGGCCCCGATATCGTGCGCATGCTTCCGCGCTTCGCCATCGATCATGCCCATCCCAGCTGGCCCACAAATCGCTGGCTGACCGCGCTTGTCCGCCTGTTCCGCCCGCAGATCGAGGCATTGATCGTGGCCCGCGACGCGGCCCTTGCCGCTCACCGCAAGGCGCATCCCGACACCGACCCGTTCACCGATCGCACGCTTGAGACGCTCAGCGAAACCGCGATCAGCATTGCCGCACAACAGGCGGCGCTGCGCAAGGCGCTTGGGTGAGACGAAGGGCGCAATGAAGCGCGCCCGCAACCGACCTGCACAGCAATCCTGTCTTGTCTTGGGAATTCGTATTATGCGGGCATGCCCGGTGCTCGCCCTCCAGATCCGCACGCAAAAAAGAAAACGCCTTGCCAACAGGCAAGGCGTTTCTTTGAGCAGAAACGAGACGGACCGTTGTTCAAGCGATCCGCCCGGAGCGCGGGCTTCCAGCAGGTTCCCCTGCTTGCCCGGTTCGTTTGCGCTGCGTGCTTCCGGAGGTTGTGTTGTTCCGAAATTTCGTTCGCGCGTTGATTGAACATTGGCAGAAAGGTGGCGCACCGCCAAGTGAAAAATCGCAGGTCCGTAAAAAATTAGCCATTATTCATTATCTTGACCATCATGGTTAACACGCTTTCGACACAGTGTGCACCGAAGGCGAATTTCGGTTCCGGACCGGAAACACTGCGCCCGCACGATCTGCCGCGACACACAGTGAAAGGATGCCCCAGCCCGGAGAATCAGAGCCAGTCGCGCAGGATGGGAATCAGCGGGATATCGGCAGGGGGCATTGGATAGTCGCGCAGGGCTGCCGGGCGCACCCAGTTCAGCGCCTGCCCTTCGCGCGACTGCGGCACGCCCTCCCACTTGCGGCACGCGAACAGCGGCATAAGCAAGTGAAAGTCGGCATAGCCGTGGCTGGCAAAGGTCAGCGGTGCCAGGCACGACGCCCAGGTTTCGATGCCCAGTTCCTCGTGCAGCTCGCGGATCAGCGCGGCTTCGGGTGTTTCGCCCGGCTCGACCTTGCCACCGGGGAATTCCCACAGCCCTGCCATGGACTTGCCCTCGGGTCGCTGGGCCAGCAACACACGCCCGTCGCGGTCGATCAACGCCACCGCCGCCACCAGCACCACCCGCACCGGAGTGGTTTCAGGCATCATGCGTGCCTCGTTCATGAACGATAGTCGGCGTTGATGTCGACATAGCGGTGCGTGAGGTCACAGGTCCAGACCGTCGCCGCCCCCTGCCCCAGCCCCAGGTCGACACCGATGACCAGTTCCGCGTTGCGCATATAGTCCGCAGCGGCGGCTTCAGAGTAATCGGCAGACACGCGCCCGCCCTCGGCCACAGGAAGGGGTCCGAAACGGATCGCCAGCCGGTCACGCTCGGCCCGCGCGCCGGATTTTCCGACAGCCATGACCACCCGGCCCCAGTTCGGATCCTCGCCCGCGATGGCGGTCTTGACCAACGGGCTATCGGCGATGGCACGGGCGACGCGGTGGGCATCGGCGTCATCCGCCGCCCCGGTCACGCGGACCTCGACGAACTTGGACGCGCCTTCGCCGTCGCGAACGATCTGCTGGGCAAGGTCGCTCATGACAACTTCCAACGCGGCCTCGAATGCGCGACCTTCGGGGCTGGCGGCATCGTCGATGACAGGGCACGCGGCCTGACCGGTTGCCGCCAGCAGCACCGTGTCCGAGGTCGATGTGTCGCTGTCCACGCTGATGCGGTTAAAGCTGCGGTCGGCGGTGCGGCGCAACATCTCCTGAAGCACCGCCCGGTTTACGCGCGCATCGGTAAAGACATAGCCCAGCATCGTCGCCATGTCGGGCGCGATCATGCCGGACCCCTTGGCGATCCCGGCGATCTTCACCGTGCCGTCGCCGATCTGGACCTCGGCGAAGGAACCCTTGGCAAAGGTGTCAGTGGTCATGATCGCGCGCGCGGCGGCTTCGATCCCGCCGACGGCCAGGTCGGGCACCAGCCTTTCCACCGCCGCGATTATCCGGTCATGTGGCAGGTCCTCGCCGATGACCCCGGTCGACGATGTCAGCACCCGTTCCGCCGGAACCCCAAGCGCAGCCGCCACTGCGTCCACGATGGCATCCACAGCCGCCGCGCCCGCCGCACCGGTAAAGGTATTGGCATTGCCCGAGTTCACCACGATTGCCGCGCCTGCGTCGCTGTCGCGGCCGATCTTTGACTGACCATCCAGCACCGCCGCCGAACGGGTGGCCGAACGGGTGAACACACCCGCCAGCGTGCTGCCGGGCGCCAGCCGCACAAGCAGCACATCGGTGCGCCCGGCATAGCGCACGCCCGCCGCCGCAGTGGCGAATTCGACACCCGCGATTGGGGGAATCAGCGGGAAGCCCCCTTCGGGCGCCAGCGGGGACACCGGCGGTACAGGTTTCGGTGCCGGTTCTGCGGACATTGTTTCAGCCTCGGTAAGGGCGCGCAATTTCTTCAGCTTTGTCTTGAGCTTGCTGGTCTTCAGCTTCTTGATCTCCGCGCGGAGTTGCTTGCCGGACTTCTTTGCCATCGTTCGTTCCCATAGGCAGCGCAGCCCCTGCGACAGGGGCCACGAGTTTCCAGCACGCTAACGCCGGAAAGTTCAGTCGTCCAGCAGCTCTGGCTGGCCCAGAACCTGCGGCGTGATGCCGTCCATGCTGCGGGTCACGTCGATATCCTGCATGACGCGGTCGATTTCGGACTGCGCGGCTTCGCGCCGGATCTGTTCGGCCAGTTCATCGCCGATGTCCTCGAGCGCGGGCGCGGCGCTCATACGGGTGTCGTCCAGCCGGACCAGATGCCAGCCGAAGCGGGTTTCCAGCGGGCCGGTCACGTCGCCAGGCTCCATGGCTGCGACGGCTTCCTCGAACTCCGGGATCATGACGCCGGGGCCAAACCAGCCCAGAGACCCGCCCCCCGCTGCGGCGCCGTCGGTGGAATGCTCGCGCGCCAGTTCGGCAAAATCGGCGCCGCTGTCGAGTTCCTCGCGCAGTGCCTGCGCCTCGGCCTCGGTTTCCACGATGATGTGCGAGGCGTTGTATTCCGGCACCGGCGCGTCGGTGTCGAACTCGGCCACGAACGCCTCGTAGGCGGCGGCAAGGCTTTCTTCGGTCACGGCACTTTCCGCGGCGCGGCTCAGCACCGAGCTTGCGATGGCGGCGCGGCGGTCGTTTTCGATCACCATCTGATCGCGCAGGGAAATAGCATCCTCGCCCGCCAGCATCAGCGCGGTCTGTTCGATCAATTGCTCAAGCAGCGGATCGAACAGCGTTTCGGGCGGCAAGGCACGAAACTGGTCCGGCAGCCCCTGATGCGCGATCAGCAGATGGCCCACTGTGATCTCGACCCCGTTGACTGTTGCCAGCACCGTGCGCGCATCGGCATCGTCCTGAGCCAGGGCAGGAGCGGCAAAAGCGACCGAAAGTGCAAGGACAGAACAGCGACGGGCGAGGAAATTCATGAAGGGCGCTCCTGCGAGACAGCGCGCGCAGCGCGCGCAACATTGACAGTTGAGG
>SKKS01000396.1 GCA_007123625.1 Paracoccaceae bacterium | reverse complement strand
CGCGATACCCGTGGCTGTGGCGCAGCGCCCTGTAACCTTCGATCTCGTTCAGCACATGCCCGATCACGGCGGCTAGATAGGGATGCCCCGGCTCGGCGATGATGAACCACTGTTCATATTCGCTGACGATCCGCCCGCCCGGGGCCTTGTGCAGCCCTGCGCCGGAATGGACGCCATCGGGGCCGTTGTCCCATTGCGAGATCAGGAATCGGTCATCCGGGCGCAGGATGGTATCGAGCGGGCGCGTGGCGCCGCTTTTGAGGTCCAGATAGGCGCCGCCGTGCAGATAGACCACCAGATACCGGAACATGTCC
This sequence comes from Paracoccaceae bacterium, assembly GCA_007123625.1. Classification (GTDB taxonomy): domain Bacteria; phylum Pseudomonadota; class Alphaproteobacteria; order Rhodobacterales; family Rhodobacteraceae; genus Rhabdonatronobacter. The sequence goes on along the minus strand of SKKS01000396.1, from coordinate 4,254 downwards.
GCCCGCATTGCGCCATACCGCGGGTTGATGCGCGCGTAGGCGCGGCGGAACCGGTCCGAGGCGACGGCGTCGATGAAATCCACCTGGCTTGCGTCGTCGAACAGCTGGTGCGTCCAGCCGGGGTTCATGGCCTTGAGCCGATCGACACAGGCCGCCAGTTCCGGCGCCACGGCATTGCGGTCGCGGGTGGTCTGCCACAGCTTGCGCGGAATGCGGGGGCCCCGGGAAGGCACCGGATCCGGGTGGATGCCGGGCTTCAGAAAAGGTGTCATGTCTCGGTGTACTCGTTAAGAAAAGCGCGACCCGCGATCATCGCATTGACGCTGGAAAATGGCAGTCGGCGCGCCGCAAGCCCGGGGTGCGGCGCGCCTTGGGCAGGTCAGTCCTTGCCCTTGTAGATGTCCACCAGCTTGCCCAGCATCGCCAACGCATCTTCGCGCGGGCGCTGGAAGCTGTTGCGCCCGATGATCGAGCCGTTGCCGCCGCCGTCGCGGATTGCGCGGGCATCGTCATAGACTGAATCGGCGCCTTTCTTCGCGCCGCCGGAAAACACCACGATGCGGCGACCGCCAAAGGACGCCTGCATGCAGTGGCGCACCCGCGCGGCTTGGGTGGCGATGTCGATACCTTCGGCCTCATAGACCTTCTTGGCCTCGGGCAGCATCAGGTGGTCGGTGGACAGCTTTATCTTGATGACATGCGCGCCCAGCAGGGCCGCGATCTGGGCGGCATAGGCGGCAACGTCGATGCCGGTCTCGCCGTCCTTGGTCACCGCCTCGCCACGCGGATAGGACCAGATCACGGAGGCCACGCCCTTGGCGGCGGCTTCCTCGCGCATGGCGCTGATTTCCTCGAACATGTCGAGCGCACAATCAGACCCGGGATAGATGGTGAAGCCGATGGCCGCACAACCCAGCCGCAGTGCATCATCGACTGAAGCCGTGATCGCCTGATTCTTGCCCGCCGTGTCCGACATCAGCGAATTGGCGCTGTTGCATTTCAGGATGGTGGGGATCTGACCGGCAAACGTGTCAGCCCCCGCTTCGATCATGCCAAGCGGGGCTGCATAGGCATTCAGTCCGGCGTCGATGGCCAGCTGGTAATGGTAGTGCGGGTCATAGGCGGCGGGGTTGGCGGCAAAGCTGCGTGCGGGGCCGTGCTCGAACCCCTGATCGACCGGCAGGATGATCATCTTGCCGGTGCCGCTCAGCTTCCCGGTCATCAGCATGCGGCACAGGTTGGCCTTCACGCCGGGGGTTTCGCCTTCGTAATGCGACAGGATCTTGCGAACGGTGCGGGTTGCGCGCATGGGGCTGCTCCTTGAAATGACTGAAACGGGTGGGCGGTGTCTCTTGCCGCGCCAAGCGTTACGCCGCGTGCGGGGGCAAAACAATCATGGTTGCGACCAAAGCCCGCAAGATAACGCTAACAAAGCCCGCTGACGGCACTCAACCCCGCAGGGCGCGATAGTGGCGCACTCAGTCCGGGCCGTGGGTCAGCAGGGGCACATCCTTGGCCCCCGCCGATCCGCGCCCCGAAAGCGAAGGGTTCTCCATGAAGAAACGGTGGCACGAGAAGGCCGTCGGGCCGTCCGTGGTCGCGCTGGTGTCGCGCACGGCGCGGTCTTCGGGGTGGAGCACCCAGCTTTGGGCGACATCGGCCAGATTGGCGGCCATGATCTGGCGCACGATCTGGGTCTTGACCGTGGGGTTGTGGATTTCCACCAGCGTTTCCACCCGGCGCACCAGATTACGTCCCATCCAGTCGGCCGAGCTCATGAACACCCGCGCCTGTTCCGACGGGAGCCCGTGCCCATTGCCGAAGCACACGATCCGCGAATGTTCCAGATATCGCCCGATGATCGACTTGATGCGGATATTCTCGGACAGGCCCCGCACCCCGGGACGCAAGCCGTTGATGCCGCGGATCACCAGACTGATCTGCACCCCGGCCTGACCGGCGGCATAAAGCGCGTCGATCACATCGGGATCGATGAGCGAATTCATCTTGGCCCAGATTTGCGCCGGCTGGCCTGCGCGGGCGTGTTCGGCTTCGGCCTCGATCATCTGGATCAGGCGGGTCTTGAGCGACAGCGGCGCGATGGCCAGGTTTTCCAGCACCGCCGGTTCGGCATAACCCGACAGGTAGTTGAATACCCGCGCCGCGTCGCGCCCCAGCGCGGGATCGCAGGTGAATAGGCTCAGGTCGGTATAGATGCGCGCGGTGATCGGATGGTAATTCCCTGTGCCCCAATGGGTATAGGTGACCAGCTTGCCGCCCTCGCGCCGGACCACTGCGCTGATCTTGGCGTGGGTCTTGTAGTGGATGAAGCCATAGACCACATGCGCGCCCGCGCGCTCCAGCCGCCGCGACTGGCGGATGTTGGCGGCCTCGTCGAAGCGGGCCTTGAGCTCCACGAACGCGGTCACCGATTTGCCGGCCTCGGCGGCTTCGCACAAGGCCGATACGATCGGGCTGTCACGACTGGTGCGATACAGCGTTTGCTTGATGGCCAGCACATCGGGGTCGCGCGCGGCCTGTTCGAGAAACCGCACCACCATGTCGAAGGTTTCGTACGGGTGATGCAGCAGCATGTCCTTCTGACGAATTGCGGCGAACATGTCGCCTTCGTGGTCCTGTACGCGTTCGGGCACGCGCGGGGTGAAGCCGGGCCATTGAAGGTCGCGGCGGCTGTCCAGCACCAGTTCGCGCAAGGTTGAAATGCGCATGAGGCCGTCCACCTCGACCACCTCGTCGGCGTTGACGCGCAATTCGCGCATGACCAGTTCCCGCAATGGCGCCGGGGCGCCTGCGGATATCTTGAGACGCACAACCTCTCCCCGGCGGCGGCGTTTCAGGGCGATCTCGAATTCGCGCACCAGATCCTCGGCTTCTTCCTCAAGCTCCAGATCGCTGTCGCGCAGGACCGTGAAGGCGCACGAATCCAGCAGGCGGTAGCCGGGAAACACGCTGTCCAGTTCGACCAGCAACAGCTCTTCAAGCGGCAGGAAGCGTTCTTCGGTGCCTTCGGTGGGCACGCGCACGAAGCGTTCGATCTGGTGCGGCACCGGCAGCAGCGCCTTGAGCTTGCGCCCGCTGGCGGCGTGCTCCAGCCGCAGCGCCAGACAGAACCCGGTATTGGGGATGAAGGGAAACGGATGCGCCGGGTCGATCGCCAGCGGAGACAGCACCGGGAACACGTTTTGCAGGAAATAGTCGCGCAGGCGGCCCTGATCCTCGGCGGTCAGTTCGCGCCGGTTCAGGATCACGATGCCGCTTGTCGCCAGCTCGGGCTTGAGCGTGCGCCAGATGTCCTGCTGGCGCTCCATCAGCGCGCGGGCATCGGCGTTGATGAGCGCAAGCTGTTCGCTGGGACTGCGCCCATCGGCCGAGGGCGTGGTGTTGCCCTCACGGGCCAGTTCGCGCAGCCCCGCCACCCGCACCGTATAGAATTCGTCCAGGTTCGTGGCCGAGATCGAGATGAAGCGCACCCGCTCCAGCAGCGGCACGCGCGGGTTTGCGGCTTCTTCCAGCACGCGCCAGTTGAAGCCCAGCCACGACAACTCGCGATTCAGGAACCGGCCTGGGCCCTCGGGGTCGAAATCCGCAAGCGTGACCGGCTGGGGAAACGGCGCGTGCAGGAAATCGGCTGTCGAAACGGCGTCGGGCCGGACTGCTGGCGGGACTGCGGGCGGGCGGTCGGCTGCCTGGTCGGGCTGCGATTGCGCGGCAGGGCTGGAATTTTCAATGTTCATTTGAATGGCCTGAGGGTCATGGTTCAGAAAATGCGCCTTCATCGCGGGTTTCGCAAGGCACCACCGGTACGAAATCGCCGACGACCGCGCCCGAAGTCACAGCTGCGTGCGACTTGGTTGACGGCGGCGGCGGAAAAGGAACATCTGAGGCATGTTTCCGATCCGTGATCACAACCCTTCGCAGCGCGTTCCCTTTGTCACCTGGGGGCTGATCGCGATCAATGTGCTGGTGTTCTTCAGCTACTGGGGTCTGTTTGCCGATGAGCGCACCTTGATCCTGTTCTTTCAGGACTGGGGCATGGTGCCCGCCCGGCTGAGTTCCGGCGCGGGGGGCGTGACGCTGGTGACCAGCCAGTTCCTGCATGCGGGGCTTCTGCATCTGGGGATGAATATGCTGTTTCTGTATATCTTCGGTGACAATATGGAAGACGCTTGGGGCCATCTGCCATTCCTGCTGTTCTACCTGGCCTGCGGGGTTGCGGCAGCGGGGCTGCAGTAT
>SKKS01000073.1 GCA_007123625.1 Paracoccaceae bacterium | reverse complement strand
GCCACCGATCTGTGCCGAGGTATGCGCCGACCCGCCCAACTTGGCCCCCGGTGCCGTGCTCAGGCCCCCCGATCACCCCAGCTCAGGCGCCTGAAGCGGCCGCGCAGACCCCTCCGGCGAATAAGGCGGGTTCATAGTGCATCTCCTGTTTCAGAGTCCGGGCAAGGTCATGGATTGATCTTTAACTTTTTCAATAGCTTGCTTGGACCTGCGCGCTGCGATCTTCTGCAAGCCTATCCCGACGGCTTCGCTTTTCAGCGTGTCGACCGGTATCTTCCACCGCGCCGAGTACATGATCTGGGTCGCCGGAAGAGCTCCGGAGCGTATCAGTGCACTTACGCGTTTAACTGTCGAAGTTGGGAGTCCTCATCGAAAGACATGCGCTGGAAAGTGTCGACCAGCCTACTGTAGCGGCGGGAGGGAACGGTGCGAATGCGGTCGCCCTGATCGGCCAAGGCCATGAGATCACCGATAAAGACGGAATCCGGAGGATGAACCCTACCAGACCTGGGCTGGCTTCAAAGGCGCCGAAGATAGATTCAAGGCGCCCCGATTGCGCACACGCATTTCCGCTGCCTCGGCCAGGGACAGGGCCTCCCGCAGGGCATTGTGCAGCCATTCCGAGGATTGGACCGTCAGCAAGCGTCGCGCAAGTCGCTCTTCCTTGTGGTGCAGCAGGATCTCCGCACTCCGCAACACGTCGCGCAAGTCGGCTTCCAGTCTCTCCTCTGATCGGCGCCAGTGCGCATAAATTTCACCCAGCAACGGCTCCTGCAACTGAAATGCAAGATGCATGAGCCGTTTGTAAACTGCAAAGGCCGAATGCGTAACTTCCGCCCCCTGCGCAACAAGGCTGACAGTGTCGCCGTTGCGTTCCGCATGGCGTTCGTCCAGAAACCGGGCGCTTTCACCCGTGGTCAGGTAGCGGTGGAGGCCATATTCCAGCGGAATCTCGGTCATGCCCATGAAAACAGGGACAAGCGGTGCGGTCACCGGCCCGACAGGCGCGTGCCACATGACGCGCAGGGCATCATGGCCGGGATGGACCAGCGGCACGACCTGTCCATATCCCGCAGTGTCCCCCGTCAGGCGTTGCGTTGCGATGGCGAAAATCACATCACGCAGACTGATCTTTTCGGGTCGCGCGGCGCGCTGGCGCATCTCATTCTCGATCCATGCAACCCCATCCCAACGACCTTTGCCGTCGCCATAGACGGCATTCACGTCGAAAGGCCCCTGTGCGGGATCATACCACCCCTGTTCTGTGGCAAAGCTAATGAAATGGTCGGGGAACAGGAAATCCTCGGTCGGACTGTCAGGAATGACACCGATATAGCCCGGCCTGCTGGCGCGGATGCTGTCTGGCCCCAGCCTTTCGGCGACCCAGAGCTTTTGCGCACCGGAGAATTCGATCACGACCCAGGCTTCATCGGGGTCAGCGATGAGATGTGAATTGCCGCCATAACAGGAATAGCCGTGTTCGGCGATCAGCGCGGCGATCAGGTCCACGCCCTCGCGCGCTGCGCGCGCGCGCTCCAGCACCAACCGCGCAAGATCCGAATAATTCGGCCCGCACTGGTCGGGCGGCGTCATCTTGATCAACGCCTTGCGCGAGGTTGACCAGATATCGCGGACGGCAACGCCGTGTTCATTCAGCCCGCCATTGGTAATCGGGGCGGGCACGCCCAGATAATAGCTATAACTGACCCGTAGATGACGGAATGTTTCGGCCACTTGCGGTATGGTGCTGCGCTGGCCCGGCAGATCAGCACCGGGTGACACGCCGACCTCGATCTGCGTACCCGGCGCGTGCGCGGTGCGTGGCGCGATTTCCAGCCAGTGGCTGGACGGCTCGTCACCGTATCCTGCCAGCCATGCGTGACCATCCGCGCTGTGATTGCGCCCGATATAGATGCCGTAGCTCATGCATGCTCGCTTATTGGATAGTGACAGGACACTGCGCGCGGCCCTGCGACCGTCAGTTCAGGAACCCGGCGGCTGCAATCCGCGCGCGCAACCGGGCAGCGCGGGTGAAATTCACATCCTGACGGCCGCGCCGTCAGGGCGGGGGTTTCGCCCGACAGGATGATGCGTTCGCGCCGCGTTGTGGGATCGGGTTCGGGGTTGGCCGACATCAGCGCCGCCGTATAGGGGTGACGCGGCTGTTCCATGATTTGTGTGACCGGGCCGATTTCGACAATCCGGCCCAGATACATGACAGCAATCCGGTCCGCGATATGGCGCAGGATATTCAGGTTATGGGTGATGATGATCGTGGTCAGGCCGTGGTCTGTCTGGATACCATTCAGCAGGTTCAGGATTTCCCCCTGCACCGAGACATCCAAGCCCGCTGTCGGCTCATCCGCCAGCACCATTGCCGGGTTCAGCGCAAGGGCGCGCGCCACACCCACACGCCGCGCCTGCCCACCTGAAAGCTGATGCGGATAGCGGTTCAGAAAATCGGCGCTCAGGCCCGCATCCTCCAGCAGGCGCTGCGCTGTCTGTGACGGATTGCCCACATCCTGACCATGAATGGCGAACGGCTCCAGCACCAGATCGCGCACTGTCTTGCGCGGGCTGAGCGATCCGACGGGGTCCTGAAACATCATCGCCATTTGTCGGCGGATGACATGCCAGTCAGGCCGCTGATGCAAGGCAACTTCGTTGAACCAGATTTCGCCCCTGGCAAGAGGTAGCAAGCCGTTGATGGCGCGTGCCAGCGTGGTCTTGCCAGAGCCGGATTCGCCCACGATGGCAAGCGTTTCACCGCGCTGCACCTCCAGTGAAATGCCGTTCAGGGCCTGCACATGGCGCGCATCGCGCGGGGCCATCAGCGCCTTGAGGCCGCGCAGAGCGGGAAATTCGACCACCACATCGCGCATCTTCAGGATCGGGGCTGTCATAAGCCAAGCTCCGCCGCGTAATGACACCGCGCCCAATGCGCGCCATTTACCGCCACAGGGGCGGGTTTGGTGCGGCACAGTTCTGTGGCCTTGTCGCAGCGGTCGCGGAAGATGCATTCCTTGGGCGGCGCCGTCAGGTCAGGCAGGTCACCGGGGATCGAGGGCAAAAGCGCGGCCCTGGTTTTCATTCTGCCGGGATCACATTCGATCAGCTTGGCGGTGTAGGGATGGCTGGGGTGCAGAAAAACATCGGCAACCGGCCCTTCCTCGACCGCTTCGCCTGCGTACATCACCACCACACGGTCGCACAGTTCCGCAATCACCCCCAGATGATGCGAGATGAACAGGATCGCGCAGCCGATTTCGAGCTGCAACTCCTTCAGCAGTTCGATGATCTGCACTTCCAGCGTGGCATCCAGTGCCGTGGTCGGTTCATCGGCAATCAACAGCCTTGGGCGCATCAGAACCGCCATTGCGATGGCGACACGCTGGCGCTGGCCGCCGGACAATTCATGCGGATAGGCATCAAGTTTGGCCTGGGGGTCCGGCAGGCCCACGCGCCCCAGCATGCCCGCCGCGCGCCGCAGCTTTTCCGCGCGGTTGCAGGGTTCGCGATACTGTATGTCGCGCATCTGTCGTCCGATCGTCAGCACCGGGTTGAGCGAGGTCATCGGATCCTGAAACACCACTGAAATATCGCGCCCGCGCATGTCGCGCAGACGCCGTTGCGTGGCGCCGACGAGCTCTTCCCCTTCCAGTTTGACCGAGCCGGCCGCGATGCGCGCGTTCTCGGGCATCAGTTGCAGCAACGCATTGATCAACGTGGATTTGCCGCACCCGGATTCGCCGACTATGCCGACGATCTGTCCCGCCGGTACGTCCAGCGCCACATCACGCAGCGCCTGCAACGCGCCTTCGCGGGTGGCGTAGTGCACGGTCAGCCCATCCACGGATAACGTGTCGGTCATCTGGATTTCCTCAGTTTCGGGTCAAGCTGGTCGCGCAGCGCCTCGCCCAGAAACGTGAAACCGAGAGTGACAAGGATCAGCGGCAATCCTCCCGCAATGATGATCCACGGCGTGTTGCGAATATAGTCGAAGCCGTCCTTCAGCGTCGCACCCCAGCTTGGCGTTCCAGGCGGCACACCGATGCCCAGAAAGCTCATGCCGGCTTCGATCGTGATCACCACAGGCAGGTTCATCGCAGCCAGGATGAAGAATGGACCCAACACATTGGGCAAGATGTGATGGAAGACCATCCGCGCGGGCGACGCGCCCATCGCACGCTCGGCCAGGATGAACTCGGCATTCTTCAGCGACAGGGTCTGCGTGCGCACGACCCGCCCGTATTCGGAAAACGACGTGATGACGACAACGATGATGACCGTACTCAGCCCGCGCGGCAGCAGGGCAGCCAGCGCAAGCGCCAGAATGATGGTCGGATAGGCGCGCAGGGTGTCGAAAATGAAGAGTAACGCATTGTCCAGCCAGCGTGGCCCAAACCCGGCGATCATGCCAAGTATAAGGCCAATCGTGCCCGATATGCTGACTGCTACAAGCGCCACATACAGCGCGATGCGGCTTCCCTGCGCCAGACGCGAAAAGGTATCACGCCCCAGATTGTCCGTTCCCAGCCAATACGTTGTGGATGGTGGCGCAAAACGGTCGGGAAGGTTCATTGCCGT
>SKKS01000297.1 GCA_007123625.1 Paracoccaceae bacterium | reverse complement strand
CACCGACGACCCCGAACGCGCCGAGCACGAGGCGCTGGTGACGCAGCTGCGCGCAGCACTGGCAGACCGCCCGATGGACCTGCAGGGCCATGTGTTGCTGGCGCATAACGAAGCGCTTTTGGGCAACTTCACGCAGGCAGCCGCCGCGCAGGGCCGGGTGATCGAACTGCGCGGCGACAGCGCCTCCGCCGACGATCATGCGGCACTGGCCGAATACCTGATCCTGGCTGCCGGCGGCGCGGTATCGCCCGAGGCCGAGGCGGTGCTGGAACAGGTGCTGCGCCGCGACCCGCGCCACGGTGTCGCCCTGTACTACACCGGGGCGCTGTTTGCCCAAACCGGGCGCGAGGACCGCACCTTCGCCATCTGGCAGCGCCTGCACGACATGAGCCCGGGCGATGCGCCCTGGATGGACGAGGTGCGCGCCGCGCTGCCCGAACTGGCCGAGATCGCGGGCGTGCGCTACACCCTGCCCCCACGCCCGGCGCCGCGCGCCCAGCTGGCAGAGGAAGGCACAGGTCCCACCCGCGAACAGATCGAGGCCGCGGCCGACATGCCCGAGGAAGACCGCGCGGCGATGGTCGAAGGGATGGTGGCGCAGCTCATGAACCGGCTGGCCACCGAAGGCGGCAGCCCCGACGAATGGGCCCGCCTGATCGCGGCGCTCGGCGTCTTGGGCGATACCGAGCGCGCGCAGGCCATCTGGGACGAAGCGCAGGTGGTCTTTGGCGCGATGCCCGAAGCGCTTGCCATCATCCGCCCCGCCGCCGAAACGGCAGGCGTGGCGCGCTGAGAACGGTGGCGTACCCGATTCGGCGGGTAAGGTCATTTGGTGTTGTCCGTCTTGATCAACCCCGAGAACCCCGCCACGGCCAGCAAGGTGAACAACCAGCCCATGAAGATGTGGACCCACAGATACCAGCGCGCGATCATGCCCCGGTCGCTGCGGTCGTCCGGTATCCAGTAGCTTTGCATTTCCAGCGACACGACAGGGATCAGCGTATCCAAGGAATAGATCAAGGCATTGAAACGCGGGTAAGATGCCGCGTCAGGGTGGTCAAGGAAACAGTCCAACTGCCCGCGCGAGTCCTCGGCGCAACTGACCCATGCGGGGTTAAGCTGGATTTGCGGCAGGTTCGGCTTGATCGCGCCATGTCCGGCGGCATTCGCAAAGACCAGAAAACCGATGATCAGCATTGGAAGCAAACCACGCCAAACTGCATCGAAGGGCTTGCGTCCGTATCCGACGAAAAAACCAATTGAACAGTCCCAGACGCTTAACAGCGCCAAATGCAGACGCAGATGCAGCAACCGACCTATCTCTTGATTCGGGTTCGGGCGCGGACTGTCATGCACATGTGACTTTCCCCAATCTCTACGGCTGATGGCGAGGTCTTGCGCAATCCGTTCGCGGCGGGCTTTGCGCTGCTCGCGTTCCTTTTCGATCAGGATTTTCGTGGCCTCCGCGCCATGCCCCATCTCGCGCAACACTTTGGCTGTTTCCTCCCAAGGTTGCGGGAAGAACTCGTCTCCCCGGTTCATGAGCCAATTCTTGCGGGATTCGGCGTCCGCATTGCCATCGAAAGTACCGATCCGAATGCCGTTCAGCTTGAGGAATAGACCGTCGGGCCAAAGTGCTACATCGTCTTCAAGGCGCGCAACTGACAGATTCCGTAGGTCTATCTCTGACTTAGGTTTCTGCTTGGCCTTGTACTTCAAGCACTGCCGGATCACTGTTCCTTGAAGGTTGAGCTTCGAGAAATAGACGTCTCCGTCACAGCTCTGAAAGCCCAGGTGAAGATCACCCTCGATCCGGGAGTACGAGCAGGTTGACGCCGGGCCGCGACAGTCCAGAAAACTGACATCCCCGGAAACCGTGATCCGGTTTGCTACGAGAAACTGCGTTGCGCCGGACTCCTCCGTCACGCCGAACAGATCAGTGTTGATCCCGCCCGCACTGCGCAGGAGATTCAGGTTTCCCGTTATCTTGGCCCCTGTCAGATCAAGCGCTTCCGCCACCTTCGAGCGCATCAGCCTGAACCCACCACCGACCGACAAACCCCGGCAATCTATGGACCGCAGAACCCCGTCGATATCTGCTTGATGGCGCTTGACGTACTCCGAAAAATCGGTCCCGTTCGCATCAAAGCTGCCGGCAAGGCTTGCGCCGAGCAGGCTGAGGGTTCCACGAACGCGGCATTTGCTGACTTGCATTCCACCAGTCGCCTTCAAGCCGCGCGCATCAAGACCGGCGCAGAGAAAAGAGCCGCCGAAATCAACCGAGATGCCACGCACCATTTCCAGACATACCTTGTCGGGGATCCTGCATGACTTCAGGTGAAACTCCGCATTGAGTTCACACCCATAAAGGTCGATGCCTTTGGTCGAGGTGCTTTTATCATCGTCTCCTGCGATCAGGGCGCCCTGCACCCGCAACCCTGTTTCCGGCAGGCGGCATGCGTCGCAGCCGCCGAGGGCGAGATAGCGGATCAGGGTGGCTCTGATGATGCGGTCATCCGGTGGACTACAGGGCGGAACGTCTGGTCCGATTTCACAAATTCTGCGTTTTCGGTCCTTGAGGTGTTTGACCAGCTTCGCCTCTGCGAGCGTCAGATTCCTGAAATCCGCCAGCCTCAGCCCCGCCACGCCTCAGGCCCGCCCCGCTGCGCCTGACAGAAGCGTCGGGTCCACGCCCAGCGCGCGCAGGGCGGCCTCCCATTTGGTGCCGTCCCCGGTGCCGAAGACCAGCTTTGCGTTGGCGTCCACGCTCAGCCAGCCGTTGGCAAGGATCTCGTCCTCCAGCTGCCCGGGTCCCCAGCCGGCATAACCCAGCATCATCAGCGCGCGCTCCGGCCCGCGCCCGTGGAGCATGTCCTCGAGCACATCGAGCGTCCCGGTCATGGCGAGCGCGGGCGCGACCTGCAACGTCGCCTGGCCCCGGGTGTAGTCGGTACCATGCAGCACGAAACCGCGCGCGTGTTCCACCGGCCCGCCGAAATACACCGGCGCATCGGGGGCGCTGTACTGTGTCGCCTCGGACACAAGGTCCAGATGCGCCATCAGCGCCGGAAGCCGCAGGTCCGGCAGCGGGCGGTTCACGATCAGCCCCATCGCCCCCTGCGCGGAATGCGAGCAGATGCAGACCACGCTGCGCGCGAATCGCAGGTCCGGCATGCCGGGCATAGCGATCAGCAGCTTGCCGGTCAGGTCCAGTGTCGCGTCATGTGTGTTGGTGTTGCCCATGCCCCGACCATGCCGCACCGGCGGCACCTTGCCAACCCGTCGCGGCGGTGCGGGGCGAAGGACTGCGCAGGGCGGGATGACTCCGGGCGGTGCAGACGGGCCACAACTGCCCCATGTCGCCGAAACGTGACTTCACTTCGCCCGCCCGCTGGGCAAATTATCTCGGCATGATCGGGAATCGCATACAGTTCACGCGCCACGCTTTGGCATTGGTCGCCCTGGCACTGATGATTGCATCAGGGCACGTGATGCCCGCGTCAGCAGGCGGGTCGCGCGGCGCCGATGCCGTGCGCGCCGAGTTCCGCAGCGGCTGGACGCGTGCGGACGGCACGCATATGGCGGCGCTGCATCTGCATCTGGCCGAAGGGTGGATGACTTACTGGCGCGTGCCCGGTGAAAGCGGGCTGGCCATGCAGATGGACTGGTCCGGGTCGGGCAATGTCGCAGGCATCGAAAAGCACTGGCCGGTGCCGCGGGTGTTCGTGACCAACGGCTACCACACCATCGGCTATCGCGACGAGCTGGTGCTGCCCATTGCAATCACGCCGACGACGCCGGGCCATCCGATGGTGCTGGAGGCAACGGTCACCTTGGGCGTCTGCCGCGAGGTATGCATCCCCGTCGACATGCGCCTGCTGGCCGAGCTTGCACCCGGCGCGCGGAGCGATCCGGTAATCGAAACCGCGCTGGCCGACGCACCGGGCCGCGCGCTCGAGGCCGGGCTGACAGGCGCGCGGTGTCGGCTGTCCCCGGACGAACGCAACCGCATGCGGCTGAGCGCCGAGCTGGACCTCCCTTCGACCGGCGGCAACGAGCGTGTCATCCTCGAGGTGCCGGGCCAGGACCTGCGCGTGCGCGATCTGGGCACCCGGCGGCATGGCGGCGTGCTACAGGCCGAAGCGCTGGTGCAGGCGCGCAAGCGCACCCCGCTGGCGGTTGACCGCTCGCAAATCCGGCTGACGGTACTCAGTGATGCCGGCGCGGTCGAACATGTGGGTTGCACCGGTTTTCCGTGACCTGCTTTCCCGGTTCCGCTGGACACCGCGGCATGAGGCTATAGCCTGAATGCACCCGAAACGGAGCGGAGAAGCCTCATGACCCTGCGAATGGACCCGTCGCTGAACGTACTGGGCAGCGCACTGGAGCCCTGTTCGACCGCGCCGATGACCGGGTTCTTCCGGAACGGTGCGTGCGACACCTGCGATCAGGACACCGGCAGCCATACCGTCTGCGCCCTGATGACAGCCGAATTTCTGGCCTATTCCAAGTATCTGGGCAACGACCTGTCCACGCCGCGCCCGGAGTACGCGTTCGCGGGGCTCAAACCCGGCGACCGCTGGTGCCTGT
>SKKS01000007.1 GCA_007123625.1 Paracoccaceae bacterium | reverse complement strand
CGGCGTTCGTCCGGTCCGGCGCCGGCCGCATCACCCCGCGCGGCACCCGCATCCCGCTGCGCGGCGCCAAGCGCCGCAGACCCGACGTCTTGCGCGGCGCCAAGCGCCGCGCGGGCCACAAGCTGCGCCACCGTCCCAGCAGCCAGCAGCACAAGCACCCAGATCAGCGCCAGCTTGAGCACCGCGCTCCAGTGCGTGGCCTGCAACGCTACCCCCAACGCCACGCAGCCAAGCCCAAGGTTGTCGGCTTTGGTCAGCGCATGCAACCGGCTGAAGGTATCGGGAAAGCGTAGCAACCCTGCCGTTCCCGCAACGAAAAAGTACAGCCCCAGCGCGGTCAGCGCGACGGTTGCCAGATCAACCAGCATCGCTGCCGCTCCGTGTGTCCGGGTCGGTCATGGCCAGTTCCGGGTCATCCTCTTCGGGGTCACCGGCGCCGTCCGGCGTGCTGGATTTGACGAAGCCCACGGCGGCCAGCGCCGCGAGCATGGCCAGCACCAGCGCCACATCCAGCACCGCCCAACCCTGCGCCGGGGCCAGCAGCATCAGCACCGCCACGCCGCCGGTGCCGACCAGTTGCGCCGCCATCATCCTGTCCGCGCGCGCAGGCCCGCGCCAGACCCGCCAAAGCGCCGCCCCCAGCGTGGCCAGAACCCCTGCCGCACACAGCACCAACCAAACCTCGAGCCAGCCGCTCATCCGTCGCGCCCCCCGCGTCGGGGTGCGGGAGCCTCGATCTCGGCGATGCGGGCAAACGCCTTCGCCTCGCCGTCAAGCGCGCGTTCGAACCCGGCGTCGGTGTCCAGCACATGCACCAGCAGGGCGCCATCCGCCCGCGTTCCCGCCGCAAGCGTGCCGGGCATCAGTGACACCTCGGCCCCCAGCGCGACACGCCCGCCGGGCGGCAGGTCGGACCGCAGCGCGATCCATCCCGGCCGCAACCCCATGTCGCGCGACAGCGCCCGGCGCGCCACATCCAGCCCGCCGATGATCGACCCCGACACAAAGCGCGGCAGGTGCGCCAGCATGCGCCACAGCACCAGCGGATGGCGCGCGGGCAGCAATCGCAGACTCAGCCAGACCGAGGCGCCCACCACGACAGCACCGGGCAAAAGCGCCCCCGGCGCGGCACCGGTCAGCACCAGCCAGACCAGCGCACACAGCGCCGTGCGATGCAGAACCGCCTTGATCTGCCGTTTGCTCATGCAGCGAACCTGTCCCGTGACCGAACGCGATGCAAGCCGAAACGCGCCATGCCGTCCGCAGTTCCGCGCCGCAAGCTCTGGCCTTGGGCGCGAAACCGTTTATCTGGGGGGCATGACTGAAACGCTTCTGTCCATCGGGCACGGATACTCGGCGCAGGCACTTGCGCGGCGGCTGCTGGCGCGCGGCTGGCAGGTGATCGGCACCACCCGCAGCCCGGAAAAGTCCGCGCGGATGCGCGCGCGTGGCGTGGAGCCCTTGATCTGGCCCGGCACACCGCTGCCGCTGGCGCGCGCGACGCACGTGCTCACTTCCGTCGCACCCGGCGAAGGTGGCGATCCGGTGCTGGAAACCGAAGGCGCGGCGCTGGCGCAGGCAACGCATCTGCGTTGGATCGGGTATCTGTCCACGACCGGGGTTTACGGCGATCACGCCGGCGGCTGGGTCGACGAAGACACACCGCTCGCGCCCGCGACTGCACGAGGTCGGGCGCGCGTGTCCGCAGAAACCGGATGGCGGGCGCTGGCGGCCCGCTATGACCTGCCGCTCCATGTCTTTCGGCTGGCGGGCATCTATGGCCCCGGGCGCGGCCCGTTCGAAAAGATCCGCAGCGGCCGTGCGCAGGCCATCATCAAAACCGGTCAGGTGTTTTCACGCATCCATGTGGACGACATCGGCGCGGTGCTTGAAGCTTCGATCGATCGGCCCCAGCCCGGCACGATCTATAACGTCTGCGATGACGCCCCGGCCCCGCCGCAGGATGTGCTGAACCATGCCGCCGCCCTACTGGGCCTGCCCCCACCGCCCGAAATGGACTTTGAGGCAGCAAACCTCAGCCCGATGGCGCGCAGCTTCTACTCCGAAAGCAAGCGCGTGCGCAACGACCGCATCCGGCGCGACCTGGGCGTCACTCTCGCGCACCCTGACTACCACAGCGGCCTGCGCGCGGTTCTCGAGGCCGAAAGCACCACGCACCCTGAGCGGGATTGAACGCTTGTAATCGCACTTCAACTCCTTAATCTCGGATCATGTGCCCGGAACCCTTTATCACACCGCCCCCTTTTCCCATTGCGCCCGATCAGGTGTTAGCGCTCTCACAAGCGCGTTTGGCCGAACCCTTTGCGCTGTTGGGACCGAATTCCGGCGGGGTTGCGGGGCAGCTTGTGGTCTTTGTGCCCGGTGCCAGCGAGGTCTGCGCGCTGTTCGGGTCCGAGGTGCCGCTGACGCAGGTGGCAACGGGTCTTTGGGCCGGTCGGATCAATCCGGGCGCCCCCTATCGCCTGCGGGCCAGCGCAGGCAGCACCGTGTGGGACTTCGACGACCCGTACCGCTTTGGCCCGGTGCTGGGCGCGCTGGATGAGCACCTGTTTTCCGAAGGGACGCACAAGCGCCTGTGGCAGATCCTCGGCGCGCGGGTGATCGAACACGAAGGCGCACAGGGAACGGCCTTTGCCGTCTGGGCGCCCGGTGCGCAGGCGGTGTCGGTGGTCGGTGGCTTCAACTTCTGGGACGGACGGCGCCACCCCATGCGCCCGCGCGGCACCACCGGCATATGGGAGCTGTTCATCCCCGGACTGGTCGAAGGGACATCCTACAAGTACCAGATCCGCAGCGCCGACGGCGCGTTGCAACCGCTCAAGGCCGACCCCCTTGGCTTCGGGTCCGAGCATCCGCCCGCCAACGCCTCGGTCATCCGCGACATTGCGGGCTACGGCTGGTCCGATGGGGACTGGATGGAAACCCGCGCCGCGCGCAACCACCGCCGCGCTCCGATTTCTGTCTACGAGGTGCACCTGGGCTCATGGCGCCACAAGGCGGAACGGCGCATGTCCTGGGTCGAGGCCGCGACCGAGCTGGTGGATTACGTCGCCGGCATGGGGTTCACGCATATCGAGCTGATGCCGGTGTCCGAGCACCCCTTCGACGGCTCGTGGGGGTATCAGCCGGTGGGCCTGTATGCGCCCACGGTGCGCCACGGCCCGCCCCATGAGTTTCGCGACCTGATCGACGCGGCGCACCGGCGCGGGATCGGGGTTTTGCTGGACTGGGTGCCGGGGCACTTCCCGTCCGACGCGCACGGGCTGGCGCGCTTTGACGGCACGCATCTGTACGAACACGCCGACCCGCGCGAAGGCTTTCACCCGGACTGGAACACGCTGATCTATAACTTCGGGCGGCGCGAGGTGGCGAATTTTCTTCGCTCCAACGCACTGTATTGGCTTGAAGAATATCACATCGACGGGCTGCGCGTGGATGCCGTGGCCTCGATGCTTTACCGAGACTATTCGCGCAAGGACGGCGAATGGATCCCCAACACCCACGGCGGGCGCGAGAACCTCGAGGCCATCGCCTTTTTGCGCGCCGCCAACCGGCTGGCCTATGCCGAGGCCGAAGGAATCATGACCGTGGCCGAGGAAAGCACCGCCTTTCCCGGCGTATCGGCGCCAGCCCATGCGGGGGGATTGGGATTCGGGTTCAAGTGGAACATGGGATGGATGAATGACACCCTGCGCTACATGGCCGAGGATCCGGTCAACCGAAAGCATCACCATCACCTGCTGACCTTCGGAATTCATTACGCTTTTTCCGAAAACTTCTTCCTCCCCATCAGCCACGACGAGGTCGTGCACGGCAAAGGCTCCATGCTGGCGAAGATGCCCGGCGATGCGTGGCAGAAATTCGCCAACCTGCGGGCCTATTACGGGTTCATGTGGGGCCATCCGGGCAAGAAGCTGCTGTTCATGGGCTGCGAATTCGGCCAGTCTGGCGAATGGAGTCACGACGGGGAACTGGCCTGGTCCGAAGCCGCCGAGGCCCCGAACGCGGGCCTGCAGCGGCTGGTGCGTGACCTCAACGCGCTCTACCGCGCCGAACCGGCGCTGCACGCCCGCGATTGCGAACCCGAGGGGTTTGGCTGGCTGGATGGCGGCGCAACCGAGCTTTCGGCGCTGGCGTTTTCGCGCCACGCCCCCGGCGCGCGCCCGGTGGCGGTGGTCTGCAACTTCACGCCCGTGCCCCGACGCTGGCGCTGCCCGCTGCCAGCCGCCGGGCGGTGGCGCGAGGTGCTGAACACGGACGCGGCCGTTTACGGCGGCACCGGGCGGGGCAACGGCGGCGCGGTCATGGCCGAGGATGTGGCGCAGATGGGCCAGCCCGCATCAGCCGAGATCGAGCTGCCGCCGCTGGCCACATTGTTTCTGGTCCATGACCCGGACACCGGCTGAACACACACAGGGACGCAGACACACCGGAGCCGCGCAGAACGGACCGGACCAACAGGGAGGAACGGCATGAACGCAATGTCACACAGGCTTTCGGCCCGCGCGATGGCCTTTGTTCTTGCGGGCGGGCGCGGATCGCGGCTGAGGGAACTGACCGACAACCGCG
>SKKS01000381.1 GCA_007123625.1 Paracoccaceae bacterium | reverse complement strand
TCATGACATTCGCCAATTTCACCACCATAACCCGCTACAACAACTCGGAAAACTATGTGATCGGCGTGGGGTATCTGGCCGACCGCATCCGTGGCGGCGGGCCGCTGCGCGGCACCTTCCCGCCTGACCGCTTCGGCCTGACCCAGGATGACCGGCTGGAATTGCAGCGCCGCCTGAACGCCGCCGGATTCGACGCGGGCGAGCCCGATGGCGTACTGGGCCCGCAGACCGAGGCCGCGATCCGCGCCTTCCAGCGGTCGCGGGGTATGAACCAGACCGGGAACCCCTCGCAGGGGCTGCTGGACGCGCTGCGGGGCCGGACGTGAGGCTGGCGACCTTCAACATCAACGGCATCAAGGCCCGCGCAGGCGCCCTGACCCGCTGGCTGGACGAGGCGCAGCCCGATGTGGCGGTGTTGCAGGAGATCAAGTCCACCGACGAGACCTTCCCGCGCGAGCTGATCGAGGAGCGCGGCTACAACCTGGAAACCCACGGGCAGAAGGGGTTCAACGGCGTGGCGATCCTGTCGAAGACGCAGCTGTCGGACGTAACGAGCGAACAGCACCGGCGACGCCAACAGCGACGACAGCAGGATAAACAGCGGCAGAAGGGGCACATCGCTGCGCAAGGCAATCATGAAATCGGTCATGGCGTGGCTCCGAAAGGATAACCCAGTTCGAGGAAACTCAGGATCGGTGCCGCCAGCAGACCCAGCGAGACCGCGGACACGGCCAGCACCAGCGGCGCCATGTCGGCCAGCGCCCAGCCCTGGTGCTCGACCACTGGCGCGCGCACCCGGTCGAAACGCAGGAAACCGGCCAGAACGCGGCTGAAATAGGCGACCGACATCAGCGTTCCGATCATGGTGACCGCGACCCAGTGCCAGTAACCCGCAGCCATTGCCCCCTCCATCAGCGACCACTTGCCGATAAAGCCCAGCGACGGCGGCAGCCCGATCAGGCTGATCGCGGCCAGCGCAAAACTGAACTGCGCCAGCGTGGGACGCATCGGAGAGCGGTCAAGATCGCGGATGATGTCATGGCCGACCTCGTCCTTGATCCGGCCTGCGGCAAGGAACATGCCTGCCTTCGCCACGCCATGTGCAAGGACCAGCAGCGCCGCCGCCTTCCAGCTTTCGGACAGTCCCCCCTGTCCGGCGCGGGCAAAGGCGATGAAGATCAACCCGATCTGGACCACGGTAGACCAGGCGACCAGCAGTTTCAGCCGTTCGGCGCGCAGCGCCTGCACCCCGCCCCAGATCACCGCGCCCGCCCCCAGCGCCCCGATCAGCGTGATCAGGACCTCGTCCGGCATCGGCATTTGGGTGATCAGCCGCAGGAAGATGTACAGCGCAGCCTTGACCACCAGCCCGGACAACAGCGCCGAGGCCGGCGCAGTGGCGTTTGCATGTGCGTCAGGCAGCCAGAAATGCAGCGGAAACAGCGCCGATTTCAGCAACAGGCCGACCAACATGAGCGCCAGCCCCGCGCTCATCGCGCCCGAGGGTTCCGCCGCGATCAGCCCGGCAAAGTCCAGCCGACCGATCTGCAGGTAGACAAAGCCCACGCCCATCAGGAACAACAGCGCCCCCAGGATCGAGGCATACATGTATTCCAGCCCGGCGCGCACCGCTTCGCGCGTGCCCGAAAGCACCGTCAGCCCCACGGCGGCCAGCGCGATCACCTCGATCATGACGTAAAGGTTGAAGATATCGGTGCTCAGATAGACCCCGTTCATGCCGGTCAGCAGCAGCAGCCACAGCGGCCAGAAATACTGTCTCTGGCGCGCGTCGCGCAGGGCATCGAGCGCACCGCAGGACACCAGCAGCCCCACGGCAGCGGTCATGGACAGCATCGCGACGCTTAGTCCGTCAGCGCGCAGGCTGATGCCCAGCGGCGGCGCCCAGCCGCCCAGCGCCACACTCACCGCGCCTGCCGCCAGAACCTCGCGTGCCAATGCCGGAACGGCGGCACAAATGGACACCACGGCCAGAAGACCGATCACCGCCGCCGCACGCGGAAACAGGAAAGCCGCCACCGCCCCGAACAGTGGGGCGAACAGGGACAGGATCAGCGGGTCAATCGGCATCTTCGGCTTCCAGTGTCTGCAGGCGGCGGATCAGGGCAAGGGCGACGGCGGTGGCGCTGACCATCACCACGATTCCGGTGATGACCAGCGCATGTGGCACGGGGTCGGGCACATCGGGCGGGCGGCGCCAGGCAGCAACGACCAGCAGGAACCCCGCGCCCACGGAACACAGCTTCAGCGCCAGCATCCGGCGCAGGCGGTCCTGCGCGCAAAGCGCGCCTGCCAGCCCGATTGCGAAGACCGCGATCCCGGTCATCCCGTAGATGGTATCAGGTGTCATGACGGGACTCCGGAGCATTCAGGGCCACCGGTTCGCGCCCGTGAAAAAGGGCGGCCAGCGTGACGGCGATGGAAATGGTGACCAGCCCTTCGATCAGCAGGATCAGGGTCTTGGCGTGTTCCGGCGGATACTGGAACGCAACGCGCCCCCCGCCCGTGACCAGCAGTGCAACCCCCGCGAAGACGCCCGTGCCCAGCACAAAGGCCCAGCGCGCCAGCCCGCGATGCGATGGCTGCGGCACATAGAGTCGCGACAGAAGCAGCAAAAGCCCCACCGCAGCCAGCACCGCGCCGCCCTGGAATGCTCCGCCCGGTGCCTCGGCGCCTTTCCACAACAGATAGGTGCCGATCACCACGATGGCGGGCAGCGTCAGTCGCGCGAACCCCGCCCATACCATGCCAAGCGCGGGGGCCGGAGCTTCGGTCAGGCCGCGCTCGATCTGCCAGACGGCAATGACTGCGGCCAGAAGCACCACCACTTCCATCAGCGTGTCATAGGCGCGGAAGTTCAGCAGCACGGCTGTGACCGGATGCGCGACCCCGCTGTGCGGCATCGCGTCGCTCACCAGCGCGTCGAATCCCGGCCCGGCCTGCGGCGCGCCCAGAAAGGCGACCGCCAGACCCAGCGCGACCAGCCCGCAGAACGCGGCATTGGCGACGGTGACGCCCATCGGCACAGGCTGCACCGCAGTCAGGTCACGGGCCGCGTCCTGCGTCTGCCCATCGCTGAAATGGCGCAGATGATGCAGTGTCTTGAGCAGCAACGCGCCGGTGACCCCGGTGCCGATCGCGGCTTCGGCCAGCGCCACATCGGGTGCGGCCAGCCGCGCCCAGGCCAGTGCCGACAGAAGCCCGAAGACGATGAATACAACGATCGCCGTGAACAGATCGCGCACGCTCAGGACCGCTACCGCCAGGGCGACGATGGACCCAGCCAGCAACAGGTCGAACAGGATGAGCGGATCAGTCATGACGCAAGCTCCCTTCGCGCGTTCTGTCCATGCGCCGGGCGTAGGCGGCGATCAGGTGGCCGCCGACTGCGCTGGCCAGGGCCACGAAGAACCAGATCAGGACGATGCGGAACACCTCGCCCGGGGTCCGGGCCATGAGCGACGCGCCCAGCGCGATCAGAGCCAGTCCCAGTCCGTCGGCCTTGGTCAGCGCATGCAGGCGGCAGTAGATGTCAGGAAAGCGCAGCAGACCCACAGTGCCCGCGACAAAGAACACCGTGCCCAGCGCGATCAGCAGGCCGGCAACAAGATCCAGCATCACCGCACCCTCCGCAAGGCCAGCGCCACAAAGGCCACCAACGTCACCGCTGCGAGCAGCGCGAAGACCATGGCAACGTCCAGAAACGCGGGGCTGTCGGTCACGCGCGACAGGATGATCAGAATCGCCACCGCCGACGTGCCGAAAAGTTGCGCGGCCATCATGCGGTCTGCCATGCGCGGGCCGCGCAGCACACGGACCAGACCGGCCAGGATACTGCTCAGCAACACGATCAAAACGCCTCCTAGAAAGGTTGTCATGTCATCCTCCGGCTGGCCGAAGGCAGCCCGAACATCGCCGCGATCCGGGTTTCGAGCGCACCCAGATCGGCGTCGAGGTCGGCGCGCGTGTCGAGCATGTGGACGATCACCGCATCGCCCGCGATCTCGGCCGAGAGTGTGCCGGGCAACAGCGTGATCGTGTTGAGGAACACCACCCGCGGCGCACCCTGCGGCAGCGCTGGCGTGAAGGCCCGGAAGCCGGGGCGCAGCGACATGCGAGGCGCAAGGGCCCGGATGGCCACATCGGTAGCGCCACGCAGCGATTTCACTGCGAACCACAGGGCGAAGGCCAGTGTCCCCGACAGGGACAACCGCCAGCCGGGAGCGCTTGGCAGCATGAAGACAAGTGCCGCTCCGGCCAGCACGGCGGGCAGCCCGAAGACCCAGGTATCGGACCGGAAATCCGTCAGAAGCGCCCAGAGCAGGGCAAGCATGACAAGCGCCGAAAGGAAACCGCGCCAGCGTGGTCGCAGCGGCAGCGCCCCCGCAGGAGCGCTGTTCAAAAGGACCGGAGCCGTCGGCAAGGCCGCGCTTTGGGTCCGGCGTTCGGTTTGCGTTCTTGTCCGCATCGAGGTGCCTCCGTCGATATGCAAGCCGGGCTTGCACAGATACCCCGACACCCACAGGGCGCCGGGGGAATTGGTGAATTCATTTGACCAAAGAACGCGCAAGCG
>SKKS01000123.1 GCA_007123625.1 Paracoccaceae bacterium | reverse complement strand
GTGCATTCGGTGAACTTGGACGCCATGCCCAGAAGCCCTGCCAGGATCATCCAGAACGTGGCCCCCGCGCCGCCGATGCTGACCGCCACCGCCACCCCGGCGATATTGCCCAGCCCCACGGTCCCCGAAAGCGCCGTGGCCAGCGCCTGGAAATGGCTCACCTCGCCCGCATCCTTGGGGTCGGAGTACTTGCCACGCACCAGTTGCAGGGCGTGGCCGAAGGCGCGGAACTGGATGAACCCGAAATAGACCGAGAACACCGTGGCGCCGATCACCAACCAGCCCACGATCCACGGGATCGACGTGCCCGGAAGGTTGGCGAAGATCAGATTGACGAACCAGCCGGTCGAGGATGCGAACCACCCGTCGATCCGGTCCGCGACGGTCCGGGCCGCAGCGGGCGCCGCGATGATCAGGCATGCTGTCGCCAACAAGGCCATAACGTGGTGCCGTTTCATCCGCGCTCCCTTCGCCGGGGCGAGGGTTGCATCGTTCCCGGCGCGGTTGCAATCGGTTCCGGCTGCCGCCTGCGTCCTGCACGTCGGCGGCTCTGGCACTGAACGCCGTTGGCCATCGGGCATGCCGTGGCCCTGTGCCGCATGCCGTGAACAAAGCTTCCGGCAACGCTTGCGCTTGCCCGCGCCCGGCGACTGCCCTAAACCTCGGGCCGATGCAGCAGGACGCCAGCCCATGACGGATACGACCGCCAACGCCAGCGAGGAGCGCGCCAAATCCCGCCGGATCGGCGCGCTGGGCGGACTTTGGCCCTTTGTGCGCCCCTATCGCCGCCTGTTGGTCGCGGCGATTGCAGCGCTTGTCATCACGGCCATGCTTTCGCTTGCGTTGCCGTTGGCGGTGCGCCGTGTGGTCGATGGATTCGAGGCCCGCGAGATCGCGCTTCTGAACCAGTATTTCGCAGGTGCATTCGGGATCGCGGCGCTGTTGGCGCTGGGCACCGGGGTGCGCTACTACCTTGTCACCCGGCTGGGCGAGCGGGTGGTGGCCGATATCCGCAAGGCGTTGTTTGCCCGCGTGATCGACAAAAGCCCGGCGTTCTACGAAAACCTCATGACAGGCGAGGTGTTGTCGCGCCTGACGACCGACACAACGCTGATCCAGTCGGTGATCGGCTCTTCGGTGTCCATCGCGTTGCGCAATATCCTGCTGCTGGCGGGCGGCATGCTCCTGTTGGCGCTGACCTCGGCCAAGCTCATGGGGTTCGTGTTGCTGATGGTGCCGGCGGTGATCGTGCCCATCGTGATCCTTGGGCGGCGGCTGCGACGGCTGAGCCGCGAGAACCAGGACTGGATCGCCGCCAGTTCCGGCAAGGCGTCCGAGGCGCTGCTATCGGTTCAGACGGTGCAGGCTTATACCAACGAGGCCGCAAGCCGCGACGATTTCAATGCCGTCACCGAACAGAGCTTCGATGTTGCCCGCCGCCGGGTGCTGACCCGGGCGGTGATGACGGTCATCGTCATTTTCCTTGTGTTCAGCGGCATCGTGGGCACGCTTTGGGTCGGCGCCAATGATGTCGCCTTGGGCCTGATGACGCCGGGCGAGTTGGTGCAATTCGTCATCTATGCGGTGATCGTGGCCGGATCAGTCGGCGCGCTGTCCGAAATATGGTCCGAGTTGCAGCGCGCGGCCGGGGCGACCGAACGGCTGGTGGAGCTGCTCGATGCCGTCGATACCGTGCAGGACCCGGCGCAGCCGGTGCCGTTGCCCATGCCGGTACGCGGTACGGTCGCGTTCGAGGATGTGTGCTTTCACTACCCCTCGCGACCGGGTCAGCAGGCGCTGGACGGGATCACGCTTCGGGTGCGCGCGGGCGAGACAGTGGCGCTGGTCGGTCCGTCGGGCGCGGGCAAGAGCACGATTCTCCAGTTGCTTCTGCGCTTCCATGACCCGATTTCCGGGGCGGTGCGGATCGACGGGCTGGACCTGCGCGACATGGCACGCGCCGATTTCCGCCGCGCCATCGCGCTGGTGCCGCAAGACCCGGTGATCTTTGCCACCAGCGCGCGCGACAATATCCGCTTCGGTCGGCCCGGCGCCTCGGACGCCGAGGTCGAGGCCGCCGCGCGCGCCGCCGCGGCGCATGAATTCCTGAGGGCCCTGCCGCAGGGGTATGACACGCAACTGGGCGAACGTGGCGTGATGCTGTCGGGGGGGCAGCGCCAACGCGTGGCGATTGCCCGCGCGATCCTGCGCGATGCGCCGATCCTGCTTCTGGACGAGGCCACCAGCGCGCTGGATGCGGAATCCGAACGCGCTGTGCAGGCGGCGGTCGAGAACCTGGCGCAGGGGCGCACCACGCTGGTGGTCGCGCACCGGTTGGCCACGGTCAAGCGCGCCGACCGGATCGTGGTGTTCGATCAGGGTCGCATTCTGGCCGAAGGCACGCATGACCAGCTTGTGGCGCAGGGCGGGCTTTATGCGCGGCTGGCGCGGCTGCAGTTCACCGAAGGGCGCGCGGCTTGACGGCCAGATAACCGGTCGCCTGGCAGGTCCGCCTTGACGATGGGCAAGGCGGCTTGTGTTGCGCGCGTGGCACCATGCGTCCTCGAACACTGCGTATGGCGGACGAGATAATTGACAAGCCACCGCGCGCGCCGCAGAGTTGCCTCAGAAAAAACAACAAAACATCGAGGCAGTGATGCGTGGGCAGGTTTTCGCCCCCCTTGCGGGGGCTCTTCTGGTGTTGGCGGCATGTGGTGGCGGAAGCGGCGGTTCTGACGCGCCCGCGCGCGATCCCGGTCGCGCTTTGACCAATTACGACAGGGCCGATCCGAACGGCAGCAACAGCGGGCCCGGGGTATCCGGCTCAGTAGCGCGGCTATACAGCGACGCGGCAGGCCAGATCCGGCTGGACATGGTCGACGGGCCGATGGCGGGGATGGTGATCTTCTGCGAGGACCGCTCGGGCGCGCAATGCCACGTCAACGCCGCCGGGGTAGGGGCTACGGGCACCGGCAGCCTGAGCGCGCGGCGCAAGGGCGACTATGCCTATGTCGGGCAATTTGTGGTCAATCACGACCAGAACGGCACGCTTTATGCCAACACCCATTCGGTCCACGGCGCGAACCCGGCGCGCGGGCGGACCGATGTGCGCCTGCCCGACGGCGCGCAGCAGTACAACGGCCAGTTCGCGGCGGGGGCCGGGGTGAACCACGAAAACGGAACATCCACCGGCATGGCGACGGGCGCGGCGACAATTCTTGCCAACTTTGACACCGCCACCGTTTCCGGAAGGCTTACAGGCGCGCTGGACAACGGGCAGGGGCCTGCGGTGAATGTGGTTTTCAACGGTCTGAACATCAACCGCGGCGCGGCGTCGTTCCGGAGCGACAACACCTCGCGGATCGAGTTCCAGGGCGAACGGGCGTGGGGCGAGATCGAAGGCGCGTTCTATGGCCCCGATGCGCAGGAAGCCGCCGGCGCCTTCAGCTTCGGCAACGATCAGGGCGGAATGAGCGGCGTGTTCCTGACCTGTCGCCGGGGGCTGGACTGTATCCAGCCGGAATGACGGGCTTTCACTGACGGGCGCGGCGCCGCGAATCCCGCCGCGCCGCTTGCTGCACCGGCTCAGCGCTTGCCGAACAGGATTTCCTGCGCCTTGCGGTCGTCCTGTACGCTTTGGCGCTGCTCCGAAGCGACGGCGCGCCCGCGCTTGACCGCCTCGCGCGCGCCAACCTCATCCAGCCAGCGCGCCATGTGGGGCTTGTCATCAACCGTCTGCATCTGCCCTTCCCACAAGCATGCCCAGGGCCAGATCGCCATGTCAGCGATGGAAAAGAAATCGCCTGCCACATAGCGGTTCTTGGCCAGTTGCCGGTCCAACACCCCATAAAGGCGTGCCACCTCGTTGCGGTAGCGGTCCTTGGCATAAGGCAGGTCTTGCGGCGGCTCCAGCGCGGGGGCGTATTTCAGGAAATGATGCGCCTGTCCCGCCATCGGTCCAAGGCCCCCCATCTGCCACATGAGCCACTGGTCCACGGCAATGCGGTCGCGTTCCGTCGGGCCGCCGAACTGTCCGGTCTTGCGCGCCAGATACTGCAGGATCGCACCGGATTCGAAGATCGCCACCGGGGCGCCGTCAGGGCCTTCGGGGTCGACGATCGCGGGCATGCGGTTGTTCGGCGCGATCTTGAGGAACTCGGGCGCGAACTGGTCGCCCGCGCCGATGTTCACCAGCTTCAGGTCATAGGGCAGGCCCATTTCCTCCAGCGCTATGGTGATTTTCCAGCCGTTGGGCGTGGGCCAGTAGTGCAGCGCGATCGGGGCGGGCATATGTATCTCCTTGCTGTGTTGCGTCAGAGGTAGGGGTCGCGCGCGCGCTTGGCAACCGTGACCCCGGCGCGGACCCTGTGCGCCGATGCGCGCTTTACCTGCGCGGTCGCGCACCTTACTTATGGCGCATGCAAACCGGGATGGACTGGCATCTGGCGCGGGCGCTGCTGGAATGGCAGCTTGAACTTGGCGCAACTGACGCGATCGGCGAGGAGCCGGTCGACCGCTTCGCCCTGTCCGCGAAGGAGCGTGTCGCGGTGCCGACGGTTGCGCGAGCGCGTGCCCCCGCCGCACCGGTCCCTGCGCCGCAAG
>SKKS01000172.1 GCA_007123625.1 Paracoccaceae bacterium | reverse complement strand
CCATCACGTCGGCCTGTCGCTGGCACAGGGCTATATCCCCGCCGCCATTGCCAACCGCACCGAAACCGGCCTCTTCGAGGTCGAGATCATGGGCCGCCGCCTTCCCGCTCGCCTTGCCCCCGAACCTCCGTTTGACCCGGCGGGCACACGCATGCG
The DNA here is from genome assembly GCA_007123625.1 of Paracoccaceae bacterium. GTDB lineage: Bacteria > Pseudomonadota > Alphaproteobacteria > Rhodobacterales > Rhodobacteraceae > Rhabdonatronobacter. The sequence continues at coordinate 4,457 of SKKS01000172.1, read as the reverse complement.
AAGCTGATTTCATCTTGCCTGAAATACTCTCGCCGAAGGCATCCGACCGCCAGGCCGGACACCCCGCCAGACCAAGGGACCCACATGAAAGCAGCGATCTGCACGACCTTCAACGCGCCGCTTGAGATCCGCGACCTGACCCTCGCCCCCCCTCGCGCGGGCGAGGTCGAGGTTACGCTTGCAGCCTGCGCAATCTGCCATTCCGACCTGCATTTCATCGAAGGTGCCTGGGGCGGCGCCTTGCCTGCAGTCTATGGCCACGAGGCCGCAGGCCGTGTCAGCGCCCTTGGGCCGGGAGTGGTGGACTATGCGCTGGGGCAACCGGTGCTGGTCACGCTCATCCGGTCGTGCGGCACTTGTACCTGTTGCAGCGCGGGCCATCCGGTGCGCTGCGAACACGCGGGGCCCGAGTATACCCCCCTTGCCCTGCCCGACGGCACGCCGGTCACCCAGGGCATGAAGACCGGCGCCTTCGCCGAAAAGGTCACGGTGGCCGCCAGCCAGCTTGCACCGCTGCCCGATGACATGCCGATGGATGTGGCAGCCCTGCTGGCCTGCGGTGTGATCACCGGCGTGGGCGCCGTGTTCAACACTGCTGGCATGCCCGCAGGGGCGACCGCCGTGGTCATCGGCACCGGCGGCGTGGGGCTGAACGCCATTCAGGGCGCGCGCATCGCCGGTGCGCGCCGCGTCATCGCCATGGATGTCGCGCCCGAGAAACTGGACGCCGCGGCCGAGTTCGGCGCAACCGATGGCGTGCTGGCCACCGACCCCGACGCGCGCAAGAAGGTGCAGGCGCTCACCGACGGGCGCGGCGCGGATTATGTCTTTGTCACCGTGGGCGCAGTGGTGGCCTATGAACAGGCGCTGGGGCTGACGGCGCCGGGTGGGTCGATCATCATGGCGGGGATGACCGGAAGCGACGACTACATGCGCCTGAACCCGATGATGGTGGCATTTCAGGAACAGCGCCTTGTAGGGTCCAAGATGGGCGGCACGGTGCTGCGCCGCGACATCCCGCGCCTGATCGACCTTTACCGGCAGGGACGGCTGAAGCTCAACGAACTGATCTCGGCGCGCTATCCGCTGGACCGGATCAACGACGCCATCGCCGACACCGCCAAGGGCGGCACACGGCGCAACGTGATCGTGTTCGATGCCTTCGAGGGCGGCACATGAAACTCGAAGCGCTCGAAATCTTCACCATCGGCACCCCACCACCCGGCTGGGGCGGGCGCTACTGGATCGTTGTCAAGCTGGTGACCGAATGCGGGCTGTCGGGCTATGGCGAGGTTTATGCCGCTGCGGTCGGCCCGCAGGCCATGGACGCGGTGATCCGCGATGTGTTCGACCGCCATTGCAAGGGCGAAAACCCCGAGAATGTGGAACTGATGTTCCGCCGTGCCTATTCCTCGGGGTTCACCCAGCGGCCCGATCCGACCGTTATGGGCGCGTTTTCGGGGCTCGAGATCGCGTGCTGGGATATTCTGGGCCATGCGTGCGGGCGCCCGGTCTGGGCGCTGCTGGGCGGGATGATGAATGAGCGGCTGCGCGCGTATACCTATCTCTATCCCCTGCCCCACCATGACAAGGCTGCGTTCTGGACCAGCCCGGACATGAACGCCGAAAGCGCGCTTGCGGCGGTCGATCAGGGGTTCACGGCGATCAAGCTCGATCCGGCGGGCCCCTACACGCTGCGCGGCGGGCACCAGCCGGGAATGCGCGACATCGACCTGTGCGACCGGATGCTGGGCGCGGTGCGCGCCGCCATCGGCAACCGCGCCGATATCCTTCTGGGGACGCACGGGCAGTTCACCCCTGCGGGCGCGATCCGGCTGGGGGCCGCGATGGAGCGCCACCAGCCCCTGTGGTTCGAAGAGCCGGTACCCCCCGACGACATTCCCGGCATGGCCGAGGTCGCGCGCGCGGTGCGCATTCCGGTGGCGACGGGCGAGCGGCTGTCCACACGGGCCGAGTTCGGCGCAGTTCTGCGCGCAGGCGCCGCCAGCATCCTGCAACCTGCGCTGGGGCGTGCCGGCGGGATATGGGAAGTCCGCAAGATCGCCGCCATAGCCGAGATCTTCGGCGCGCAGCTGGCGCCGCATCTTTATGCAGGCCCCGTCGAATGGGCCGCGAACATCCATCTGGCCGCCACGATTCCGAACCTGCTGATGATCGAATGCATCCAGGAAGGAGGCGCGTTCCACCTGCCGCTGATCGGCCACACGCTGCGCGTCGAGGACGGTTTCGTGACTCCGCCCGACCGCCCCGGCCTTGGGATTTCCTTTGACGAAACGCTTGCCCGCGCGCACCCTTACGCAGGCAATACGCTGCACCTGCAGATGCAGGAATCGCCCTGCGATTACACCCACGGAAACAGCTTCGAAGGAGGTGCCCCACGCGATTGACGCCCTTTCCAGTCCGATCCGGGTTGCAAAACGGCTCGATGTCGCTTTTGATCCTTTGAGTGACGGGAAACGCTCATGATCCCATGCGCAATGCAGGACGATCACAAGAAAAATCGGCCGACCCGGCCAGAATTCACAGGGAGAACAGACCATGACCCACAAGAAGCGCAAAGCCACCGAATTGCACCACGCAGCCAAGCTTTATGCCCGTGAATGCCGCGAAGGCAAGCTGAGCCGCCGCGAGTTCCTGACCCGCGCCACGGCGCTGGGGGTTGCAGTCCCCGCCGCCTATGGCCTACTGGGTCTGGCCGCACCAGAAGCGCGCGCGCAGACCCCGCAGATGGGTGGCACGCTGCGCATGCAGATGGACATCCGCGCCCAGCGCGACCCGCGCACATGGGACTGGTCGGAACTCGCCAATGTCTGCCGGGGCTGGCTGGAGTACATGGTCAGCTACGAGCGCGACGGATCGGTCCAGCCGGTGTTGCTGGAGAGCTGGGAAGCGAACGAGGATGCGACTGTCTATACCCTGAAGGTGCGCCCTGGCGTCACCTGGAACAACGGCGATGCCTTTACCTCGGCGGATGTGGCGCACAACATCGAGCGCTGGTGCGATGCCTCGGTCGAAGGCAACTCTATGGCCGGGAGGATGAGCGCGCTGTCCGAAGACGGCCAGTTGCGCGATGGCGCGATCGAGATCGTCGATGACCTGACGCTGCGCATTCACCTGTCCAGCCCCGACATTGCGATCATCGTCAGCATGGCCGACTACCCGGCCGCCGTCGTGCATCCGTCGTTCACCGGCGACGATCCGACCGACAACCCGATCGGCACCGGACCCTACCTGCCGGTCAGCCACAGCACGGGAATCGGCGCAGTGATCGAACGCAACCCGAACCACACATGGTGGAACGAAGGGAATGGCGCCTACCTTGATCGTATCGAATTCATCGACCTCGGCACCGATCCCTCGGCTTGGCTGGCCGCTGCCGAAGGCGGCGAAATCGACCTGACCTATGAAACCACAGGCGATTTCGTCGATCTGTTCGAAATGATCGGCATGCCTTCATCCGAGGCGATCACGGCGGCGACCATTGCCGTGCGGTTCAACCAGTCCCAGGAACCCTATGAAAACGTCAATGTGCGCCGTGCGCTGCAGATGGCGGTGAACAACGAGATCGTTCTGGAGCTGGGATACAACGACCTTGGCACCGTGGCGGAAAACCACCACGTCTGCCCGATCCACCCCGAATACGCCGACATCGGCGGCACGCCATTCGACCCTGCGCAGGCCAAAGCAATGATCGAGGCCGAAGGCCTGGGCGATTACGAGTTCGAGCTGATCTCGATCGATGATGACTGGCAGGCGGCCACCTGTGACAGTGTCGCGGCGCAGATCCGCGCGGCGGGCATCAACATCAAGCGCACCATCCTGCCGGGCGCGACCTTCTGGAACGACTGGCTCAACTATCCGTTTTCGGCCACGAACTGGGCGATGCGCCCGCTGGGGGTTCAGGTGCTGAACCTTGCCTATCGCGGCGGTGTGGCGTGGAATGAGGCAGGCTTTGCCAATGCCGAGTTCGACGCGCTTCTGGACGAGGCCAACGGCATTGCCGATGCGGATGAGCGCCGCGAGGTGATGGCGCAAATCCAGCAGATCATGCTGGACGAGGGCGTATTGATCCAGCCTTACTGGCGCTCGCTCTATCGCAACGCGCGCCCCAATGTCCTGAACGCGGAAATGCACCCCGTGTTCGAGGTGCGCTACCAGTACTACGCCCTGTCATAAGCGGCAAACGGCGCGGCGGGCGCAAGTCCCGCCGCGACCACAATTGCCCCTGAGCGCCAACGCGCCGCCTTCTGGCGCCCCAGCAGACAGGACGCAGGATGCTTTTGTTCCTTGCCCGCCGTATCGGTGTGATGCTGGTCACGGCCCTGTGCCTGACCTTCGTGGTCTTCTACCTGACCAACCTGCCTGCAAAGCTGGAAACGCTGGCCAAGACGCAGGCGGGGTCGCGCATATCGGATGCCGAGGTTGCAAGCTGGCTG